>RFIO01000486.1 GCA_003695205.1 Deltaproteobacteria bacterium | reverse complement strand
CGGGGAACCAGATGGAGACGCCGAGCATGGCTAGGGTCAGGCCGACGGCCAGGGCGTCGATGCTGGTGGCGACCGACAGCAGTACCAGCGACCAGCCGCGGGTCGGATCGGTTTCGGAGCGCTCCTCTTCGCCGGCAATCGCTTCCCGGATCATGCGTCCTCCGATGAACAGCAAAAGGCCGAAGGCGATCCAGTGATCGATGGCAACGATCCAGCGCTGCACGGTCAGGCCGGCGAGCCAGCCGGCAATAGGCATCAGCGCCTGGAACAGGCCGAAATGCCAGCCGAGCCGGAACAGGTGCCGGCCGGTGAGCCGGGGCAGGGCCAGAGATGTGCCCAGGGCGACGGCGAAGGCGTCCATGGCCAGGGCGACGGCGAGTGCGAGCAGGGTCAGAATATCCATCGGAAACTCCGGGCGCTGCATTTAACCACCCGCCCGGTTTCGGGGTCAAGGCAATGGCGTTGGCGAGGTTGCACCAGGCCGGCCGGCGGTTTAGAATGTGCCCGCTGTGTTCTGCCCCACCAATCGAAACAGAGGTGATTCATGCGTTCTCTCTTTATCCTGCTGGTTCTTCTGATCTGCTCCTTCCCCGTGTCGGCTCTGGCCATGGGAGGGGATGGCTGCGGCGCCGGATCCTGCAAGGACTGCCATACCCTTGATGTGCCCGAGGCCGCCAAAATCCTCGGCGACGGCGTCGACAAGGTACACAGCGTGCGCTTCTCCGAAATGCCCGGGGTCTGGCGGGTCGAGGTGGAGAAGGAGGGGAACCGTTTTCCTCTCTATATCGACTTCTCCAAGCAGTACGTGGTTGCCGGCAATATCATTCGCCTGAAGGACCGGGCCAACGTTACCATCGAGGAAGGACGCTCCACGGGCGATGCCGGCCCGCGCAAGGTCGACCTGAAACAGATTCCGCTCGAGGATGCCTTCTACATCGGCGATCCCATGGCCCAGTACAAGGCGATCGTCTTCACCGACCCGCGCTGCCCGTACTGCGCCCGGCTGCACGGTGAATTGCGCAAGGCGGTGAAAATGGAGCCCAACGTCGGCTTCTATATCAAGCTCTACCCGCTCAAGATGCATCCTGATGCCTATCCTCTGAGCAAGACTCTTATCTGCCGGGGGGATGCCGGCCTGCTTGACCGGGTCTACGAGGGAGAAAGCATCGAGCCGGCCGACTGCGACAAGGCTTCTGCCATTGACGCCAATCTGGAACTGGTCAAAAAGCTCGGGATCAACTCGACCCCGACCATCATCCTGCCCGACGGTACCGTCCGTCCTGGGGCGCGCCCGGCCGACCAGGTGATCGACATGGTCGTCAAGGCCGGCAGGGGCTAGGCGGGCGTCCGGCCGGGCGGCTTGCCTTCGGCCGGCCGATCTGCTAGAAAGCACTGTTTTCAAACCGAAGGAGGAATCTGTGCCATGGGCCTGATGAGTGGAAAGCGGGGCGTCATCTTCGGCGTCGCCAACGACAAGAGCATCGCCTGGGGGACTGCCCAGAAACTGCATGAGCATGGCGCCGAACTGGCGTTCACCTACCTGAACGAGGCACTGGAAAAGCGGGTGCGTCCCCTGGCCGAAAGCCTGGGATCCGAGATCATCCTGCCGTGCGACGTGACTTCGGACGAGCAGATCGAGGCGGTCTTTGCCGAGCTGGAAAAGCGCTGGGGCAAGATCGATTTTGTCGTGCATTCGGTGGCCTTTGCCAACCGCGACGATCTGAAGAATCCCTTTTCCCAGACCAGCCGTGACGGCTTCCGCCTGGCCATGGATATCAGCGCCTACTCGCTCATCCCCATGGTCCGCTACGCGGCGCCGCTGATGAGCGAGGGCGGAAGCGTGGTGACCATGACCTACCTTGGCGCCGTGCGCGCGGTGCCCCAGTACAACGTCATGGGCGTGGCCAAGGCGGCGCTGGAATCGTCGGTCCGCTACCTGGCGGCCGAGTTCGGCGAAAAGAATATCCGCGTCAACGCGGTCTCGGCCGGGCCGATCAAGACCCTGGCCGCTTCGGGCATCGGCGATTTCAAGAAAAAGCTGCATGTCATGGAGGAGCGTTCGCCGCTGAAGCGCACCGTGACCCAGGAGGAGGTCGGCAATTCGGCCCTCTACCTGCTTTCCGACCTCGCCTCGGGGGTGACCGGCGAGGTTCACTACGTCGATGGCGGATTCAGTATTGTTGCCGGCTGACGCGATCCATCCCGACATCCACACCTGCAAGGGCCCGTTTTCGGGCCCTTGCGTCTTTACCCCCAGGGTGCCCGCATGGCGGTGATCCAGGGTTCCACCACCGGGCTCAAGGCGAGCCAGGTTCGGGCGCTTGAGCGCATCTATCGACGTCGGCTGCCGCCCGAACGCGTCATCAGCGGCGAACTGGCCCGCTACCTGACCGAACTCTCCTTTGAGCTGCGCCGGCAGATCGGCCTGATCATCGATCGCCAGGGCGTCATCCAGCACGTCATTCTCGGCGATGACCGGGAGATCGTGATTCCTGACCTGTCCCGTTTCGGTCTCGGGCGCAGCGGTCTGCGCGGTCTGCGCTGCGTGCATACCCATCTGCGCGGCGAGCCTTTGTCCCAGGACGACATCAACGACCTTTCGCTTTTGCGCCTGGACCTGATGGTCGCCATCGGCGTCGACGAAGCCGGTCTGCCAGGTCCTGCCGATGTCGCCCATCTGCTCCCGCCCAACCCGGAGGGGCGCACCTACGAGGTTCAGCACTTCGACGATTTCTATCGTCTCGATCTCGATTTCGCCGCATTCGTCCAATCTCTTGATGACGAGCTGGAACGGCGGGCCGAGGAGACCGTCGACCTGGAGGACGGCCGCGAGCGGGCCATCCTTGTCTCGGTCAGCCGCGAAAACCGCCAGCAGGTTGAGGACTCTCTCGACGAACTGGAGGAACTGGCGCGCACCGCCGATGTCCAGGTTCTCGACCGGGTAGTCCAGCGGGCCCACAAGATTCACCCCCGCTACCTGATGGGGGAGGGGAAGATGCGCGAGGTCATCATCCGGGCCCTGCAGCAGCGCGCCACCCTTCTGGTTTTCGACCAGGACCTGGCGCCGGCCCAGGTGGCGGCCATCGCCGCCCTGACCGAACTGAAGGTCATCGACCGCACCCAGCTGATTCTCGATATCTTTGCCCGCCGGGCCCATACCCGGGACGGCAAGGTGCAGGTGGAACTGGCCCAGCTCAAGTACATCCTGCCGCGCCTGACCGGCCGGGGTACCGCCTTTTCCCGCCTGATGGGCGGCATCGGCGGCCGCGGTCCGGGCGAAACCAAGCTGGAGATCGACCGTCGCCGCATTCGCGACCGCATCCGGCGCCTGGAAAAGCAGCTCAACGAGCTGACCCGCGGCCGGGTGCAGCGCCGTCAGCGGCGCATCCGGGCCGGTGTGCCGGTGGTCTCCATCGTCGGCTATACCAACGCCGGCAAATCGACTCTGCTCAATGCCCTGACCCAGAGTGCCACCTTTACCGAGGACCTGCTTTTCGCCACCCTCGATACCGCCAGCCGCCGACTGCGCTTTCCCAGCGAGCGTGAAATCATCATCACCGATACCGTCGGCTTCATCCGCCAGCTGCCCAAAAGCCTGTTCGGCGCCTTTCGGGCCACCCTGGAAGAATTGGAGGACGCCGATCTGCTGCTGCACCTGGTCGACATTTCGACCCCGGGCTTTGAAGGGCGGATGGCATCGGTGGACCGGATCCTGCAAGAGCTTGAACTGCAGCATCTGCCGAGGCTGCTGGTGTTCAACAAGATCGACCGGGTCGATCCCGTTGAGGCCGAAAATGTGTGCCGGCGCTTCGGCGCGCTGCCGATCAGCGCCCTGGACCGGCGTTCCTTTGTCCCTCTGCTTGAGGAGATGGAACGGCGCTTCTGGCCGGAAGAGAAGTCAACTTCTTGACAGATAAGGGTTTTCTGACCTAGGGTTGGGCGACCGTGCGGATGTGTCTATGCGATTTTTCCAGTTTTTCATTCCTGTTGCCCTGTTGCTGAGCGGCTGCGCCCTGACCGGTTCCAGTACGGAAGGGCGGTCACAGGCAGTCGAGACCAAACCGGCCGTCACGCTCCGCCCCGAGTCAGTCACCCGTACGCCGGTCGACATCTCCTCCCTCGAACGGGCGGCCTCGCAGATGAGCCTGCTGCCGGAATCGCTGCAGCAGCAGCTGGCCGGCGACCCGCCCCTGCCCGATGTTTCTCTCGACAGCGAGGCGCTGGATGATACCCTGCTGCTGACCGGTTTCGACCAGAACCCGCCGGCGAGCGAGGGTGTGAACCGGCCTGCAGGTGATGACTTTGACCTGCCGGTGGTTCTCAACGACAAGGTCCAGTATTTCATCGACTACTACACCGGTCCGGGACGCCGGGTCTTTGCTCGCTGGCTGGGGCGTTCAGGGCGCTACATGCCGATGATGCGGGAGGTCTTTGCCCGTAACGGCCTGCCACGCGACCTGGCCTGGCTGGCCATGGTCGAGTCGGGCTTCAACGAGCGCGCCTACAGCTGGGCCCATGCCGTCGGTCCCTGGCAGTTCATCCAGTCGACCGCCAACATGTATGGTCTCAAGACCGACTGGTGGCGCGATGAACGGCGTGATTTCGTCAAGTCGACCGAGGCGGCGGCGCGGTTTCTCAAGGATCTCGGTCGGCAGTTCGGCAACAACTGGTACCTGGCGGTGGCGAGCTACAATGCCGGCCCGGGCAAGATCCGCCGGGCGATTCGCAAGTACGGTACCAGCGATTTCTGGGCCCTGTCGCGCGGCAGCTACCTGCAGAAGGAGACCCGCAACTATGTGCCCAAGCTGCTGGCGGTGCTGCTGATCACCCGTGATCCGGCCAAATACGGATTTGACAAGGTTGAAAAGCTGGAGCCGCTGCGCTACGACGAGGTCGCGCTGCCGTCGGCGACCGATCTCGAGGTCATCGCCCGGCTGGCCGGTTGCGAGTATGACGAGATCAAGCGTCTCAATCCCGAGCTGCTGCGCTGGTCGACCCCTCCGGGGGAGAAGGGCTATGTCATTCGGTTGCCCGAAGGGAGTCACCAGCGCTTCGTCGAAGGCTATGCCTCCCTCGACCCGGCCGATCGCATCCGCTACCTGCGCCACCGCGTCCGTCCCGGTGACACCCTGCTGAAACTGGCGAAGAAGCACCGCATCAGGGTTAACGACATCATCGCGCTGAACAGCATTGCCAATCCGCGCGCTCTTCGGGTCGGCACCGACCTGATTCTGCCGCTGAAAAAGGGCTACAGCCGCCGTCCACTGGATGAGCTGCGCGACGACTACATCCGCACCCGCCGCCGCACCTACACCGTGCGTCCAGGGGACAGCCTCTGGAAGATCGCCACCCGGTTCGGCGTCAGTGAAAAGGAGCTGCGGGTCTGGAACCGACTGGGCTGGAGCAACCTCATCCGGCCGGGACAGACCCTGATCGTCTCCGCCCGGGCTGTCGGCAAAAAACGGGCGGCCGCATCCTCATATTCCGGCCCGACGAAAAAGATTGTCTACAGGGTGCGCTCCGGCGATACCCTCTGGGACATCGGTCGCCGTTACCGGGTCGGGACCCGCCAGATCATGGCCTGGAACAATCTGGATGAAAATCACATTCTCCGGCCCGGTGACAAATTGACGCTGATGGTTCCCGCCGACCGGGGCTGACATGGAACAGGCCTGCCTGACTCATCTTCTGCCCGCGGACCTGCCAGATGGCATCGACCGGCTCTACTTCGGCGCCGAATTCTGCTGCTGGCGCATGCCGGACGATGACGCCATCCTGCGGGCCATCGACCTTTGCCGTGGCGCCGGCATTCCCCTGACCCTGGTAACGCCGGTCTTCTATCCAGCCTGGCAGAAGCGTGCTGAGCAGCTGGTCCGTCTCGCCGCGGAGAATCTGCGGGAAGGGGACGAACTGCTCTTTTCCGACCTCGGCATGGCCGAGCTGGTGCGCTCCGCCGGCCTTGACCTGGCTCTGGTCTGCGGCCGGGCCCTCTCGGGGCAAAAGCGCGGTCCCCGGATTCTCGACCTGGAGCTGACCGAACAGCAGCGGGACTATTTCCGTATGGGGACATGGTACGGTCGGACTTCCGCCGCGGTCCTGCGGGAAATCGGGGTTGCGCGGGTTGAACTTGACAACCTGCTGCAGGGGATTGCCCCCCTGCCGGAAGGGTTTTCCGGCAGCCTGCATCTGCCCTGGGCCATGGTGACCAGCAGCCGCAACTGCCCCTTTCGCGAACCCCGCCATGACCGACCCTGCACCCCCGCGTGCGGCGCCGCCTTCACCCTGGAAACGCCCCAGACCCGAACCCCTCTTTACCAAGCAGGCAATACCCAGTTTCTGCGCAACGACCGGATGCCGGATGATCCTGCCGGTCTCGGTATCGACCGTATCGTGCGCCACCTGCATCTGCCCGCCTGAGCCCTTGCGCAAGCTTTGACATTTGCCGGGGGCGTTGCTAAACTCGCCTGTCCCGAGCCGGCCATCGCCGGAGCGCGTCGGGGAATTTCGCCGATCAGAAAGGTTTTTCGTCCCCATGTACAGTCTGCTGATCTCCGCCGTAGCCAGTTTTGCCACCACCCTGGTGCTGCAGCACCTGGCGGGCTTTGATGTCTGGGTTGCCATCTTCGGAGGCATTATCGTATTCGCAGGTGTCTATTTCCTGCTGCTCAAACTGGTGATGAAGAAGGTGCAGGCCATCATGGATACCGCCCAGCGGGATATCCAGGCCAATCGCACCGAAAAAGCGGTCAAGGTGCTTGAACAGGGCTACCGCTATGCCGGCTGGCAGTTCTATCTGCGCGAGCAGGTCAATTCCCAGATCGGTTCGATCTACTACCTCAAGCGCGATTTTTCCAAAGCCTTCGATTACCTGCAGAAGGGCTTTTTCCGCAACTGGAGCTCCATGGCGATGCTGGCGATCTGCTACATGCACAAACGCCAGAACAAGAAGATGATGGAAACCTTCGACAAGGCGATTTCCGGCAGCAAAAAAGAGGATATGCTCTACAACCTCTATGCCTGGTGCCTCGAGCGGATCGGCGAGAAGGACAAGGCGATCAAGGTGCTGGAAAAGGGCGTGGCCAAGGCCGATGACAAGGAGGCGGTGCGGGTCAATCTCGAGGCGCTCAAGGAAGGGCGCAAGATGAAGATGAAGCAGTACGGCGACCTGTGGTACCAGTTCCATCTTGAAAAGCCCGGCGCCATCATCAAGAAGCAGACCAAGGCGATGCAGGGACGCCGCAAGATCGTTCGGCGCTGAGACCATGGCCAGGAAAAAGAAAACCGGCGGGCCGAAGGCGCCGCGCCAGGGCAATTTCAAAAACGACCCCTTCAGCCATCTGAAGGGGTTTGTCGTCTCGGGAGAGGAGAAGCGACCGGCCCCGAAAAAGCCGGAACGGCCCGCACCCGTGGCGGAGCCGGAGGGCGATTTTCTTGCCGCCATGGCCGGTTTGGGCGTCGAGCGGCTCGACGAAGGGGATAGCCAGGATCTGGAACCAAATCTGCCGCCGAAGCCGTCGGTCGAGGCTGCTGCCGATGAGGATGACGGCGAAAAGCTGTTTCTCAAGGCCCTCGGACAACTCGATGTCCGATTCGAGGACGGGGTTGTCGAGGAGGATGGTGTTCCGGCCGCGTCCCCCAGGCGTATCCGTCAGCTCGTGCGCGGCAAGCTGCGGGTCGATGCCAGGCTCGACCTGCACGGTTTCAGCCGTGACGAGGCGCTGGAAAAGTTCGATCGCTTCCTGGTCAATGCCCGCCACCAGGGGGCATGTGTGCTGCTGGTCATCACCGGCAAGGGGCACCACAGCACCGATGGGCCGGTGGTGCGCGAGGCGATCGAGCGCCGCTTGCGCCTGCAGCGTCCGGATGGTCTGCTGGAATGGCAACGGGCGCCGCGTCAGTTCGGCGGCGAAGGGGCCCTGGTCCTCTTCTTCCGAGCCCCGTCCGAAGGCTGATCCCGGCCTGAGTTCGACCTGAATCAGCGAGCTTTTCATCGACAAACCATCGCCAGCTCTCTTCATCGGGCACAAACCCGCTGATTCAGATTCAATTTTATCCTAGGGCAACGGTCGACACGCGCCGATAAGGAGGGTATTGAGACCCCAGCGCGTGGAGACTGTCATGAACCGGGATGAAGTCCTGCAGCATGTCCTTGAAAGCGGCGCCCTGCCGACCCTGTCGAACGTTGCCTCCAAGCTGATCGAAATTACCGGCAAAGAGGAAACCACCCTCTACGAAATTACCCGGCTGATCGCCCAGGATGTTTCGCTGTCGGCCAAAGTACTCAAGGTCGTCAACAGCTCCTTCTACAGCTTTCCCAACGAGGTGCGCACCATCCAGCAGGCGGTCGCCATTCTCGGCACCAACGCCGTTCGCAGCCTGGTGCTCTCCTTTTCTTTCCTCAACATGGAGCGGAAACGCGGCCAGTCCGGTTTCGATTACCAGCGTTTCTGGGAGCAGTCGCTGGCTACCGCCGTCGCGGCGCGCATGCTGGCGCTGCAGGTCAAGACCGGACTCGATCCCGAAGAAGTATTTACCGCCAGCCTGCTGGTCAATATCGGCGTACTGATCATGGCGCAGGCCTATCCTGAACGCTACGACGCCCTGCTGCGTGAAGCCAAAGAAGGAGGGGGGAACCTGCTGGAGAAGGAACAGCAGGAACTCGGCGCCGAACACACCTGGATCGGCGCCCAGGCCGCGCGTCACTGGCAGTTCCCGGAAACCCTGGTGCTGCCGATTCTCCACCACCACGATCCGGACGGCTACGCCGGCGGTCAGGCCGAGGTCGCCCGGGAAATTCGCATCGCCTATCTGGCCGACCTGGTCGCCAATATCCTCTATTCGACCAGGCCGATCGAGTTTGCCGAGCGCTTCCGCAAGGACGCCGGCCGGCTGCTGAAGGTTTCCGGCAAGGTTGTCGATCGGATTCTGGAGACTGTCAGTGATGAGGTCGCCCGTGCCGCCGAGTATTTCGGTCTCAAGATTGAAGGCACGCCTTCGATTCCCGAAATCCTGCAGAAGGCCAATATCGAACTGAGCCTGCTCAACATGTCCTACGAGCAGATGAACCGGGAACTGGTGGCCGCCAAGCTTGAGCTGGAACGGCTCAATGAAGAACTGAAGGGGAAAAATGCCATTCTTGAAGAACTGGCCAACATAGATGGCCTGACCGGCGTCACCAACCACCGCCATTTTCAGGAGAATTTTGATCGCGAGCTGAACCGGGCGGTACGCGGTGACCACCCTCTGGCCCTGATCATGGTTGACCTGGACCATTTCAAGAGGATCAATGACAGCTACGGTCATCAGGCAGGGGATTTCGTTCTTCGGGAGGCCTGCCGGGTGTGGAAGGAACAGCTGCGCGATTACGATCTGCTGGCCCGGTATGGCGGCGAGGAGTTTACCGTCCTGTTGCCGGAGTCGGATGCCGAGGCGGCGCTGACCGTGGCTGAAAAGCTGCGCCAGGCGACCGACCAACACGAATTTGCCGACCGCGGGGAGCGCTATGCGGTGACCGCCAGTTTCGGGGTCAGTGTGTTTGTTCCCGGGGACTGCGAGGCCAGCAAGGATGAGCTGCTCGAACAGGCCGACAGCGCCCTGTACGAGGCCAAGAAGAAGGGGCGCAACCGGGTGGAGCTCTATGCGCCGAAAAAGTCAGGCTGGCTTCAGCGCATCAAGGGTTGATTCAGCCTCGGCGCGACAAGAACAAAGGCCTGTTCCGTGGATTGCGGAACAGGCCTTCTTTTCAGGCGCAACAGGCTTCGGTGCCTGTGGATTCAGTCTTTCTTGACGGAATCCTCATCGGCGGTCTTCTTGCGCCGGGTACGGCGTTTCGGTTTGTCCTCGGCCGGCTTGTCTTCGCTGTCCGCCGACTGGCTGGGCGCCGGCTCGGTCGGAGTCTCGGCTTCGGCGGTCTTCTTGCGCCGGGTGCGGCGTTTCGGTTTGTCTTCGACCGGCTTGTCTTCCGTCTCCGCCGGCTGGCTGGCCGCCGGCTCGGTCGAGGTTTCAGCCTCGACGGTCTTCTTGCGCCGGGTGCGGCGTTTCGG
>RFIO01000485.1 GCA_003695205.1 Deltaproteobacteria bacterium | reverse complement strand
CTCCAGAGTGCCGACCTGGTCAATTTCCGCTTTCAGGCGGTCTCCACTGGTGATCGGGCCGACTCCGCTAGGTGTCCCGGTCAGGATGATGTCCCCCGGCTCGAGGGTGAAGATTTCAGAGATTTCAGCGATGATGCGCTCCACCGGGCGCATCATCTGTTCGGTGTTGCCGTCCTGGCGCAGTTCGTCGTTGACCCACAGGCGGATGCCGAGGTGGCCCGGATTGTCGATCCGGTCGGCGGGCATGAATTCCGACAGCGGGCAGGCCGTGTCAAAGCCCTTGGCGATATCCCAAGGCAGTCCTTTCTTCTTCAGTTCACTCTGCACGTCCCGCAGGGTCAGGTCGATGGCGACACCGTAGCCGGCGACGTGCTCCCGTGCCTGCTCGACCGGAATGTCGCGCCCCTCGCGGCCGATCAGCAGCGCCAGTTCGACCTCGTGGTGGCAGTCCCGCGACCAGGACGGGATGCGAATCTGTTCGCCGTCGCCGATGACGCTGGTGGCCGGTTTGGTGAAGATCACCGGGCGTTCGGGGATTTCGTTGCCCAGTTCGCGGATATGTTCGACATAGTTGCGGCCGAGGCAGACGATCTTGCCGATCCGGTAGCTGCGGCCGTCCCGGAGGTGCGCGCTGTACATGTGGGATGAGCTCCTTTGCTGGTGAAAGTGGTGATTCTCTTCGAGCATAGCCTTATCCATTCGGGCGGGCAAGAGCCTGCCCGGACATGTTATAGTGAGCCGACTTTTGTATCGGAGATAATGAATGCTGCTCCCCATCGGTGACGCTCCCAATCCCCGTTCAACCCCCTGGGTGACCCGCGGCCTGATCGCCGTGAACGTCGCCGTCTTCCTGCTGGTGACCCTGCCCCTGTCGGGGCGCCATCCCGACTTGGCCGACCCGGCCCTGCTCGATTATCTGCGCGCCGTTGGCGTTCTCAGTCCCGGTGACATCCGCGCGGCCCTGGCCAACCTTTCGGCCTACGACCTGCTAGTGTTCGAGTACGGCTACCGGCCGGCGGCTCCGTCCCTGGTCAGCCTCGTTACCGCCATGTTCCTGCATGGCGGCTGGGCGCACCTTCTGGGCAATATGCTTTTTCTGTGGATTTTCGGCGACAACGTCGAACACCGCCTGGGCCATGTCCGCTATCTGCTCGCCTACCTGGTCACCGGCATCGCGGCCACCCTCTTTTTCGCCCTGTTCGTTCCCTCCTCCCAGGT
>RFIO01000484.1 GCA_003695205.1 Deltaproteobacteria bacterium | reverse complement strand
GGGATCTGCACATAGTTGCCGCCCCCGAATCCGACAGCCTGCTTGTTGCTTACGCCCTGATCTCTGAACCTTCGAAAGGGCGCGGCCTGGTGCTGCGTCTCCAGTCGGACAGGGCTCTGTACCGCGAAGGGGTGCATGCCGTACGCCTCTTCGTCTGGGTAACCCTGGCCGGCAGCTTTCTGGCTGCCCTGCTGCTCTATCTGATAATGGATCGCCTTGCCTGGAGCAGTCGCAAGCGCAAGCAGAGTGAGCAGCGCTATCAGAGGCTGAGCCAGGAGTTTCAAACCATTCTGGACGCCATCCCGAGCGCCATCACCCTTGTCAATCGTGATATGAGCATTGCCTGGGCCAACAGGGCCGCCGGCCTGTTCTACGGTTGGGACAATCTCGAACTGAGTGATCGAAAGATCGACCAGCAGACGCACAGTTGCCTGCTGGAGCGGGAGTCCTGCCCTGTGCAGCTCTGCTTCGTCAGTGGCCAGGCCGACGATGCCCTCATCGTCTATCCCGACGGCAAGTTTGTCAGCGAAAAGGCTTTCCCCCTGCTTGGTCCTGACCGGAAAGTCCAGCAGGTGGTGTGCAATGTTACCGACGTCACCGAAAAGGTACAGATGCGGGCCGAAAACGAGGAGGCCGGACGTCTGGCCGCCCTCGGTGAGCTTTCGGCCGGCATTGCCCACGAGATCAACAATCCCAACGGCATGATCCGTATGAACCTCGGCCTTCTGGTCGATGTCTGGAACGACATCGTGCCCCTGCTGTCCGAGCTCGGGGTCGATGAAGAGGAATTGACCCTGGGCGGGGTGGGCTACCGGAGACTCAAGGCCGAAGTGCCTGAGCTGCTGGTTGAAATGGAGCGCGCCAGTGACAGGATCAAGGGGATCGTCGAGGATCTCAAGGCCTTTGCCCGGCGCGAGGAGAACGATCTCGACGAGGAGGTCGACCTGATCGAGGTTGTTCGGGCCTCGGAGCGTTTGGTCGCCAATGTGCTGCGCAAAAGCGGCGCCGACTACCGGTTGGTTGCCGCGGACGGATTGCCCAGGGTGCGCGGCAGCTTCCGCCAGCTGGAGCAGGTAGTTATCAACCTGCTGGTCAATGCCTGCCAGGCCCTCGACGGTTCGGGCCGGAAGGTGGAGGTGGTCATCGAGCCCCTGCCCGAGGGTGAGATCATGCTGGTGGTCGAGGACCAGGGCTGCGGTATCCCGCAGGAGATGCTGGCAAAGATCACGGACCCGTTTGTGACCACCAAGCGGTCCTCCGGCGGTACCGGGCTGGGACTGTCCATCTCGTCCCGAATCATCCGCGAACATGGCGGCCGAATGCAGTTCTTTTCCGAGCCTGGAAGCGGAACGAGGGTGGAAATCCGGCTGCCCGCGGCGACCGGGCAGATCGAATCGATGAAAAGGAGTCGGGGGGGGATCTAGCACGCGCGGCCAGGGGGCCGTGTTGCCTGGCCCGGAACCCGGGCCGGCAACGAACCAGGAGGCATCATGGCAACCCTCTATCCAGTCTGTCCCATTCTGATGGTCGATGACGAGCCGGCCTGGCTTCGCAGCATGACCATCATGCTTGAGCGCCTTGGCGGTATCAACAACCTGGTCACCTGTGACGACAGCCTGCAGGTGATGGAGCTTTTGTCCCGGCGACAGTACGAACTGGTATTGCTCGATTACAGCATGCCCAACCTGACTGGGGTCGAGCTGCTCGAGCAGATTGCCGGGGAATATCCCGAATTGCCGGTGGTCATTCTCACAGGGCACAACCAGGTCGAGACGGCAGTCGATTGCCTGAAGCGCGGTGCGGTCGATTACTTCGTCAAGACCATGGAAGACCGACGCCTGGTCGCCGGGGTGCAGCGCATCATCCGCATGCAGGAGATCGCCCGCGAGAACCGCAAGTTGCGCGAGGGGATAATTGCCGGCCGGCAGCTGGAGCACCCGGACGCTTTTGCCGGTATTATTACCCAGTCCAATTCCATCCAGTCGCTGTTTCACTACATCGAGGCGATCGCGCCTTCACCCCAGCCGGTGCTGATCACCGGTGAGTCGGGCGTCGGCAAGGAGCTGTTCGCCCGTGCCGTCCATCAGGTCAGTCGTCCCGGGGGGCCGTGGGTGCCGGTAAACGTCGCCGGTCTTGATGAGAATATATTTGCCGACACCATGTTCGGCCACGCGCGCGGTGCCTTCACTGATGCCGACCGTGAGCGGCCGGGGATGCTGGAACAGGCCAGGGGCGGGGTCCTCTTTCTCGACGAGATCGGTTCGCTGGATATCAATTCCCAGGCCAAGCTGCTGCGGGTGCTGCAGGACGGCGAATACTATCCCCTCGGCAGCGACCGCCCGCGTCGTCTGCAGGCCCGAGTGGTGGCGGCCACCAACCAGAACCTCGCAGAACTGCAGCTGCAGGGGGAGTTTCGCAAGGACCTCTACTTCCGATTGCGCACCCACCACCTGCACATTCCTGCTCTGCGCGAGCGCGGCGATGACCTGCTACTTCTGGCCGACCATTTTCTCGCCGATGCTGCCAGGGAACTCGGCAAGGTCAAACCAACTCCGCCCAGGGAGCTGGCCCGTCTTTTGGCCAGCTACGATTTCCCCGGCAATGTCAGGGAGCTGCGGGCCATGGCCTATGATGCCGTCGCCACGCACGCAGGTCGGGTCCTGTCACTGGAGGCTTTCCGTCGTGCCATGGGGCTGACGGCCTCCAACGGCCATGGCAATGGCGCTACCGTTGGAGAAAAACTGATTTTTGGCGAGCAGTTGCCGACCCTGGCCGAGGCCGGCCGGGCTCTTGTCGACGAGGCGATGGCCCGCGCGGGTGGCAACCAGGGCGTTGCCGCCCAGATGCTCGGCATCTCGCGGCCGGCCCTGAACAAGCGTCTGAAAAAAATGGAGGATGGCTAGGGTTTTCCCCGCCGCCATCCCTCGCTGTCATCCTTTCAAAGCGGGCCGTTCGGCCCGCTTTTTCTGTTGTGTTCCTTTTGATTCTCCGCCAGGAGAATCGTCCGCCGGGCACCAGCGTTTGATCTGACGGGCCGGCCCTTTTCCGCTTCGGGCATTTCACTGTGAAACGGCCAACAGGCACGGTGCTCACGAATCTCCACATTTTTGCGTCTCGGAGAACCGGTGTGACCAGAAGAACATTGGATACAGAGATGGAAAATACCGCCAGAGGTCGCAAGGTTCTAGGGTTTTGTGTTTTCGGATGAAAGATAGCTATTAACAATTTGCACACCAGTAAAAATAGATATCAAGCAAGTAAATGGCTTGATTGTCATGTTTTTTGGTTCCGTTGAACGAGTTGGCATGGAAGTTAAATCGTGCCGAAGTTCTTTGAAAAAATGTGTCCATAACTGGAATGAAAATTGCTTTTAACGGGGCGTGGCAGAAATTTGTCCTTTTTTAAAGGTTCAATAGAAGAAAGAACAGAGGAGACCAAGATGGGAGAGTTGCAGCGTGTTCTGGAGGCCGTTGAATTGCTGCGCCGCCGCATCCACAAGGATGTCCCGAGTCAGCACATCGCTCTGCTGTTGG
>RFIO01000066.1 GCA_003695205.1 Deltaproteobacteria bacterium | reverse complement strand
TAAGGGGGCATCTGCTGCGTTACGCTCGCTGACCTTTCCTCGACGTAGCCTCCGGCTACGCCTGCGGCAGGTCCGCTTCGCAAGCCTTGCATCTGCCCCTTTCCGGGCCGTCCCGACTTCGTGCATCCGAAGACGCTTTTCCTCTTTGCCTTGATGTTTGTACCTCCTTTTCTCCCGGATGTGACCTGGTGAAGAAATCATCCCCTAACCGGTCCGACTGGATTGATCTCGTTGCCCGGCTGCAGGGCGAACTGACAGCCCTTGAGCAGGAGGAGATCGTCTGGCTGCTACGGCAGGTTGAACGGATCGAACGTCTTCAGCGCAGCCTGCACGAGCTGGCGCTGTCGGCGGATGCCGAGGCGGTCTGCGCCGATTGCCGCGGCGCCTGCTGCGAGCGGGGGCTGCACCATCTCAATCTTGCCAACCTGCTCTCCTTCCTGCTGCGCGGCGAGTCACCGCCCGCTCCCGACTTTTTCGCCACCTGCCCGATGCTGGGGACTTCCGGTTGCCTGCTGCCGGTGGAGCGGCGTCCCTTCAATTGCGTCACCTTTATCTGTGAATCGGTCGAGGATCGTTTGGACCCGGAGGCCCGCGAGCGTTTCTACCGGCTGGAAGCGCAACTGCGGGAGATTTATGGATGCCTGGCCGGGCGTTACCCGGCCGCGACCCTCAGGGGAATCTGGATTTATCTGGAACGTCATCCCGGTGGCAGGATTCTTTCGAAAGGATGACGGACACCTTTCAGGTGTATTCGGCTAATGCGTCGGCCGACCGGGGACGATATAATAGGCAGACACCTGAAATCACATGGGTTTGAAAGGATTCGCCATGGAACTCTCCTTCCAGCGCAGCAACGGGGATATCGACCGGCTTATCGACGAGCTGATGAACAGGGTGGAGGTCCACCACGCCCCCATGGTCCGGGAGATGATCATCAGTGCCCTCAAGGCGGGCCATGAGACCGACTACCTGGCCGACCTGAAGCTGATGCGCACGACCATGAAGGAGATGCGCTACACCTCCAAGGTGTTCGGTCCCTACCGCGGGCGCAAAAAGGTCACCATCTTTGGTTCGGCCCGGACC
>RFIO01000483.1 GCA_003695205.1 Deltaproteobacteria bacterium | reverse complement strand
GCGTAGTGCGTGGCGCGAAAATCCACAACCTTTTATTTGTGCCGCGGATTTACGCAGATAAAGCCAAAAAACAGATTCTATGGGTTTGCCATCAGCGTGTATCCGCGTGCATCGGCGGTTTAAACCGCTCTTTTCTGTGTATTTCTGTGTGGTTCTGTGGCTAATTTATTGTTTTTGCCACGGAAACACACGGGCACACACTCAGAAGAAAATCCCAACCCCCATTATCAGCCGCAGATAAACGCGGATTCCCGCGGATAAAGGCAAAACCGGGGTGGCGCGTAGCGAGGTTTTTCGGACCACTCGCTACTCGCCACTCGACCCTATGCCTTCCGTTACTTTTTCAGCTGCCGCAGGCGTTTGCGTACCCAACGGTCGTTCGGGGCAAGCAGGGCGGTGCGGCGATATGACTCGCGCGCAAGATCGACAAGCCCGAGCCGCTCGGCGTACTGGCCGCGCCGGCGGTACAGGCGCGCCGCACCGGGGAAGGCGGCAATTCCATCCTCCAGAACGCCGAGGGCGCGATCATAGCCCCCGGCGCGGGCGAAAAAGAGCGCGACCTGTTCGAAACCGGCGGCGCCGTCGGCAACCCCGGCTGCCAGCCGGGCCACGCGCAGCCAGGCCGATTCGGCCAGAGCCAGGTTCCCACGACCTTCGAGGTAGCGACCATAGGCACTCCATGCCTGCCAGCGATCCGGCAGGGCCTCGGCAAGGTCGCGGTCCGAAAGGCCGGCGACGACCAGCAGGGTCAGTGCCCGGTCGGTGACGTCAGGGCGCATTGCCAGAGCCTGCCGCAGGGTGTGCAGCGCCTCGTCGCTCCGCTTCTGCCGCAGCAACCAGCCGGCATGGGCAAAAGACCGTTCCGGCCGCATGCGGTCGCAGGCGACCGCCAGGGCGAGCAGGTGCCCGGCGCGCTGGTTGTCCCCCATCCCGGCCAGCAGCAGCCCGGTCTGCTGCAGTATCTCGCCATCGGCCGGCCGCAGGCGTAGCGCCTGACGGTAGCCGTCCAGGGCCTTCCGCGCCTGCCCGCGCGCCAGTTCGAGGTTGCCGACGGCGTAGTGATAGTCCGCCTGCAGCGGATCCCTGAGGGCGGCCTGGCAACTGGCCTGAAGCAGTTCATCCAGCTGCCGCTGGTCACGAACCTGACGCGGATCGACCCGTTCGGCGGGCGCGAAGGCGACCAGGCCGAGACAGACACCGGCCAGGGTCAGGATGCCGACCGCCGCGCTCGACAGCAGGGCGACGGCCGATACCACGGGCGCTCTGCCCAGTTCGGCAAGGTCAGTCCCTGAGCGCGAGCGGGTGTGGCTGCAGGCGACCAGCAGCCCCCAGAAGGCGGCAAACCAGAGCAGGTTGGCGCCGATATGCAGATTGAATTCGACCAGGCAGTGCAGCGCCATGGCCACAAGGCCGCAGGCCACTCCCAGGG
>RFIO01000005.1 GCA_003695205.1 Deltaproteobacteria bacterium | reverse complement strand
CTACAAGATGGGCTTCTACAAGGTGGCCAAATACTACTACTATCCCGGCTGGCACGAGCCCGGCACCGCCATCGAGATGTTCGTCAACAAAAAGGCCTTTGAGAGCCTGCCCAAGGACCTGCAGCAGATCGTCGAGGCGGCTGCCCAGTTCTCCTGCAACTGGATGCTGGCCGAGTTTGACGCCCAGAACAACAAGTATCTGCAGAAACTGATCAACGACCACGGCGTCAAGCTGAAGAAGTTTCCCGATGAGGTTCTCAAGCAGCTCAAGACCTATGCCGGCGAGGTGATTGCCGAAGTAACGGCGAAGGACGCCATGAGCAAGAAGGTCTATGCCAGCTACAGCAAGTTCCAGAAGATGGTGACAGACTGGAACAAGATTTCCGAGATGGCCTACCTCTCCATCAGCTGAGCGCCGTTGGATATGAACCTTCAAAGCCCCGCCACATTTGGCGGGGCTTTTTTTACAGCACCAAAAATACGACGACAATCACGACAATCGCGGCGCCGATCAGCAGTGCCGCCACCGGCATGCCGGACCCTGATGCCGCTGGCGAGTCCTCCAGCTGGCCGACGACCGGGAAGCGCTCCATCACGGCGCGGACGTGTGGGGCCGATTTCAGTTCCTCCGTCAAGTCTCCGCCCGCCTGGTGGGCCCCCTGATGGTTTCCATCTTTCCAGAGCGGACTTTCCGTGACATCGTAAATTTTGCCATTGACGGCGACATAGGCCTTGCGGCCGTCCCGGCCGTCGAAGCGGGCGAGTTCCTCCGGGGTCATGGCATCTCCTTGCACGAATTTCGGGTTGGGCACGAAGCCTGAAACAGGTCGCCCCTATTATGCCAGATACGGCATCCTTTGCAGGGATTCATGGAATCGTGTATAGAATGGATTGTTTCGATGGACATTGTTTGAATTCGCCCTGGTCTTATGGAGGGGCCCGGACAGACGAGGCGGCGCATGTACCTTGAGCATTTCGGACTGAAGCAGTCTCCCTTTTCCCTGACACCCGATCTCGATTTCTACTACAGCTTTCCCGGCCACCAGCAGGCCCTCGACCTGTTGCGTACGGCCATTGCCTCGGGGGAAGGTTTCATCAAGATCACAGGCGAGGTCGGCACCGGCAAGACCCTGCTGTGCCGCAAGCTGCTCGACCAGCTGCCGGTCAACCGCGTCCCCGCCTACCTGCCCAACCCGCTGCTCGGACCGGCCGAGCTCTATCGTGCCATCGCCGAGGAGATCAACGCCGGTCCGCTGGTCGGCGGCGAGAGCATGCACGATCTGCAGCGGCTGATCCTGGCCCGCTGCCTTGAATTGAAGGATCTCGGAAGCCGGGTGGTGGTCTGCCTGGACGAGGCCCAGGCGATGTCGGACGTCAGCCTCGAGGCACTGAGACTGCTCAGCAACCTGGAGACCGAAAAGCAGAAGCTGCTGCAGATCGTTCTGTTCGCCCAGCCGGAACTTGATGTCCGCCTTGAACAGCCGCACCTGCGCCAGTTGCGCCAGCGCATCAGTTTTGCCCATCACCTTGTGCCCCTCGACCGCGCCACGGTGCGCGACTACATCGGTCACCGTCTGCTGGTGGCCGGAAGGCGGG
>RFIO01000482.1 GCA_003695205.1 Deltaproteobacteria bacterium | reverse complement strand
CCCTCCGGGTCAGGCTGGTCAATCCCTGCCGGTTTCCGGGGCCCCTCCTGTTCATACCCCGGAAACCGGCAACCCGGATATTTTCAGACTAAAGCAGCATCTTGAACGCGCTGGGCACGTTCTTGCCATTCGGCATCATGTCGTCGCTGAACCTGATCGATTCCGCGCTGTAGAGCCGATAGCGTTCACAGTATTCGACCAGGCCGCCACAGCAGTAGGAGTCGAACAGGCCGCGCCAGGCGGCACTGTTCTTGGTAGCGAACCGCTGATAAAAACCGCACTGATCGATGAATTGGCAGCGTTCCATGACACAAACCTCCGGTACGGACCAATCGGTTCCGTTCAGTCTGTGCCACGGTTATAGCAGGCACTTCTCACATTTTTCTCAAATTTACCCCGCCCGACGAAAAAAAAAATGCGCCCCCGAATTCGGGAGCGCATTGGACATTCACGAGCTGGATTGCGGACTGTTTCGAACTCAGAGGCGTCCGACAAACCCCATCTGGCGACCGGTCACACCCCGGTCGCGCCGGTGGGAGAAAAAGAGTTCCTTGTGGCAGCAGGTACACTCGGCCGCGACGTCGATGCCCTTGGCCGGAACACCGGCGGTGGTCAGCTGCATTTCGCAGGCGCGCGCCAGGTCGAGGTTCCAGTGGCCGAGCCGAACCTCCTCGGCCAGGTCCTGCCAGGGCAGGCCAGCCTTGCGGAAGGCGTCCCGCACCGGACGGTCGACTTCGTAACTGTGAGCACCGATCCCGGGGCCGACAGCCGCGACCAGTTCTTCGGGAAAGACCTTGAACTGACGCGCCAGCGCCTCGATGGTGCGTTCGATCAGGCGGGAAGCAACCCCCCGCCAGCCCGCGTGGACTGCCGCAACAGCTCCTTTGCCGGGGGCCGCCAACAGCACCGGGAAACAGTCGGCCACAAGAATACCAACCAGGATGCCCGGCTGATTGCAGAGTATGGCGTCACATTCGACGCGCTGGAAATGGCTCAGGTCAAAGTTGGGCTGGTCGATCACCAGGATGTGGTCGCCGTGGACCTGGCTCACCGTCAGCAGCTGGTGCGGCTCCAGGCCGAAGGCGTGAGCCAGGGTGGCCCGGTTCCCCTCGACATTGGCGCGCACATCATCGGTGTTCAGCCCCAGGTTCAGGGAATTGTAGGGGCTGCGGCTCACACCGCCGTTACGGGTCGAAAATCCCGCGACCAGAGGTGACGATGCCCAGTCAGGCTGCAGGTAGCTGATTTTCGTTTTACGTACCAGTTTCATTCGTTCGCCTCGTCGTCCTGCCAGCTCCCGGTCGCTTCACGACTCGAGCCGGCAAGCTGGTAGCTGTGATCAAGATAGTCAAGAATCCGCCCGAAGTCTTCCGGAACAGGACTGACAAATTCCATCAGTTCTCCGGTGCCGGGGTGCCTGAAGGCCAGAAGCCGGGCATGCAGCGCCTGTCGGCCGAGTCCTTCGATCATCCTGCGCAACCTGGGGTCGCCGATCGCCCTGGCCCGGCGCGGCTGACCGTAAACCGGATCTCCGGCCAAGGGCAGATTCATCTCGGAAAAGTGAACCCTGATCTGATGGGTTCGGCCGGTTTCGAGAGCGAGTTCGACCAGGGTCAGCCTGTCCCGGTCGAACCGACGCAGCACCTGCCAGCGGGTCACGGCCCGGCGGCCGTGGCGAGCGTGGCCGCTCATGCGCTTGCGGTCGACCGGGTGTCGGCCGATGGCGCGATCGACAACGCCTGAGTCGTTCTGAACGTGCCCGTGAACCAGGGCCAGGTAACGGCGCCGGATGCTGTGTTCTTTGAACTGGGCGGCCAGCACCTGGTGTGCCCTGTCGTTCTTGGTCGCTACCATGACCCCGGAGGTATCCTTGTCGAGCCTGTGGACGATACCGGGGCGAAGTTCGCCGCCAATCCCTGCCAAATCCCGGCAGTGGTACAGCAGGGCATTGACCAGGGTGCCCGAGGCGTGTCCCGGGGCCGGGTGGACGACCATGCCCGCCGGCTTGTCGATGACGATAATGTCGCCATCCTCATACAGAACATTCAGCGGAATATCTTCAGGCTCTGCGACTATCGGCTCGGGCTCCGGGGGGCGCACAAGCACCTCCTCGCCTCCCTTCAGCTTGAGTCCGGCCTTGACGCGGGCACCGGCAACCTCGATGCAGCCGTCATCTATCAGCTTGCGAATCTGGGCGCGGGAAAAATCGGACAGGGCGTCCGCAAGAAAACGGTCGAGGCGCTCCGGTGCCTTGCCCGGAGCGACCTGCAAGCGGATCGTTTCCGCCATTTACCAGATGGAGCTTTCGATCTTGCCGGCCTGGCGGATCATGACATCGACCACCGCACGATCGTAAAGGTGGTCGCGTTCGGTCAGGTCGGGCGACACCCTGGACTGAAAGTGCTCGCGCCCTTCCTGCAGTTCTTCCTCGAGCAGCTCGAAGATATTGTCGTTCTTGATTCCCTCTTCAACCTTCTCCTGATTGTAGAGGGCAATGTCGGACACGATCGCCCGGGCCAGGCGGAAAGCCAGTTCAGGATTGTCAACCAGACGCGCCATGAATCCTCCCTGCAACTCGGAAACCGCTGATGCGGGGCCGGTGTTTCGGTTGCAGCAACCGGCGTTCCGACCGCTTCCGGCCACTGCCGGTATCCCTGCAGAGCAGGTTACTGAAACCACATGCAAAAGTCAAAAAAATCAAAAAATACCGTCGCCTCCCCCAAGCAACCGGGCCAGGTCGACAAGGCTGCCGCGCCGGTCGGCCGGCCAGTCGGGAGTCCGTTCGACAAGATGGGTATCGACCAGAAAGGTGCCCATACCGACCCGGCCGGCGGCCATGTCGTGCCCGGTGTCATTGCCGACCATCAGGGCCCGGTCTGCGGAAACGCCGAACTGATCAAGGATATCCAGAAAATAGCCTGCCTCCGGTTTGCAGTGCCGGCTATTGCCCCAGTCGGTTACCAGGTCGAAGGAATCTGCCTCCAGCCCTCCCCAGGCCATCCGCGCGCGGATGGCTTCTTCGGGAAAGACGGGGTTGGTCGCCAGCACCAGTTTGACCCCGGAGCTGGCAACCGCACCGAGAAACTCCCCGACTCCAGCGACCGGCCGGACAAGCCCGGCCAGATCACGCATCCCATCCCGACAGAACCGGTCGATGGCCCAACGGAGTTCATCGGGATCAAAGCCCCCGTCTTCGTTCATGGCGGTGAAAAACCGTTGGTCATTGCAGCAGTGGCCGTCACCCGGTTCGAGCAGACGCCTGATGGCCAGCCGGGCCCGACCCGGGAATGCGGCCGCCTGACCGGCGTCGGAGAGCCGGCCGGCAATGCCGGACAGCCAGGCGGGAATGAAACTCTGCATGTCGACGTCGATCAGAGTACCGTCGAGATCGACGAGCAGCAGTTCCGGAATCTGGAAGTCGCCAGCCACGTTCAGCCCTTCGCGGCCCGCTGGAACAGGACCATTCCCGCCAGGACCAGCATGATGCCGACCAGGTGGTAGAGACGAAAGCTCTCGCCAAGAAACAGTACCGCCATGCCGGCGGCAAAAACCGGTATCAGGTTGATGAACAGCCCGGCCCGGTTGGCACCGAGCAGTTCGACGCCGCGGTTCCAGCAGAGATAGGCGGCAATCGACGGAAAGAGCGCCACGTAGAGCAGGCTGGCACCGACCTTGAAATCGAGAGGCGGAAAAGCAACCCGCGACAGTTCCCACAGGAACAGGGGCACCAGCGCCAGGGTTCCCAGCGCAATGGTGACGGTCAGAAAACTCAGGGGATGCACCTGGGGGCGCCGACGCAAAAGCGCCGAATAGAGAGCATAGGCGATAATGGCTATCAGCATCAGCAGGTCGCCTTCGACGAAATCGAGGCGCACCAGGGTCTGCAGATTGCCGTGCAGAACGATCCACGCGGCCCCGAAACTGCAGAGCAGCACACCGACACCCTGGGCCAGATTGATCCGGTCACCATACAGAAAAAAACAGCAGACGATAATGGCGACCGGCATGACCGACTGCATCAGCGCGCAGTTGAGCGCCGTGGTCGTCTGGGTTGCCGTGTAGAGCAGGGTATTGAAACTGGCGATGCCGAACAGTGACGTCAGTACCAGGTTGCCCCAGCCGGCGACCAAAGCCCGGCGGTCCCGCCAGACCTGGCGCAGGGTGAAGGGGGCGATGAACAGCAGGGCCCCTGCCCAGCGCAGAAACGACATGGCAACCGGCGGTATCAGGTCGGCGACCCCGCGGGCGAGAACGACGTTGCCGGCCCAGAACAGCGGCGGCAGCAGCAGTAGCAGGTAGCCCCCCGCGTTGGCAGACTGGCGTTCAGACGACATAGTCATGCGGATATCAGAACCCCGTCACAGGCCCGGCACCGGCCGAAATCGCAGACCCGGGCAAACTGAGAGGACGCTAATTATTCTGGCCAAAATCCTGTTTGATGTCACTAATTTCTTGACGGCCTCGCCGGGGAAAGGCTAAACAGGAAAAAATCACATGCAAGGTTGCTATTGGTTATGAATGATCTCAGGGAAGAAGTCAAAGAATTGCAGATTGGCCGCAAGATCCGCAAGCTGCGCCAGAACCGGCGCATGACGCTGCAGGATCTCGCCGACCAGACCGGCCTGTCGAAACCGCTGCTGTCGCAGATCGAAAACGACCAGGTCATCCCCCCGCTGGCAACGCTGTTGCGCATCTCCAAGGCCTTCAAGGTCAAGATCGAGAATTTCTTCCAGGAGGAAGACAGCAGTGAAAACTGTATTCTCGTCCGGGCCGGGGAGAGCCGCAAGCAGATCCAGCGCGGACTGAGCCGTGGTGGTTCACCACCATACATCTATCACTCGCTCGCCTATGGCAAGCGGGACCGCAGCATCGAACCCTTCCTGATGGAATTCGAGGCGCGCACCTGGGATGACACCCTGCTGGTGAGCCACGACGGCCAGGAATTTCTCTTCCTGCTCGAAGGTGAGGTCGAATTCCACTACGGCGAGCGGGTCATGCAGCTGAAGGCCGGCGACTCGGTATTCTACGATTCAGGCGAACCGCACGGTTTCATCGCCCTCAGCGAGGAACCGCCGCGCGGCGTCGCCGTCCTTTACTCGCGCGAATCCTGACGACCGCCGTCCCCGGCTTGACATGACGGCCTGCTGTTCTAACATGTCCTGCAGAACCGGGATGTCCCGGCACGCCTGTGCTTATCAACCCAGAAGCGATCAGGAGGTATTGCCATGGCCAAGGTAGGTGTCATTCTTTCCGGGTGCGGCGTCTATGACGGCAGCGAGATTCACGAAGCGGTCATCACCCTGCTGGCCCTCGACCGCAACGGGGCCGAAGCGGTCTGCATGGCCCCGAATATCGACCAGATGCACGTGGTCAACCACCTGACCGGCGAGGTGGCCGAGGGCGAGAGCCGCAACGTTCTGGTCGAGTCGGCACGTATTGCCCGTGGCAATATTCGCGACATCGCCGAAATCAAGGCGGCCGACTTTGACGCCCTGATCCTCCCCGGAGGTTTCGGCGCCGCCAAAAACCTGTGCAACTTTGCCGTCAAGGGGCCCGAGTGCGACGTCAACCCCGAGGTCGCCCGGCTGGTGCGGGAAACCGTCGCGGCGAAGAAGCCGCTGGCGGCCGTCTGCATTGCACCGGCACTCATCGCCCGCGTCCTGGGCGAGGACAAGCTGACTCACCAGCTGACCATCGGTACCGATGCCGACACCGCCGCGGCCATCAAGACCATGGGAGCCACCCACATCGACTGCCCCTGCACCAGCTTCGTGGTCGACCGTGACAACAAGATTGTCTCCTCGCCGGCCTACATGCTTGCCGGCGGCATTGCCGAAGCGGCCGAAGGGATCGAGAAGACAGTCAAGGCCCTGCTGGAGATGATCTGAACCTGGCCCCTTGAAAAATTACCAAAAAGGTCTACAATAGGCGCCGTTTGACAGCAGTCCAACCACTTCGAATCCAAGGAGGCCCCTGATGGACAAGTACCGCTGCGTCATCTGTGACTACATCTACGACCCGGCCGAGGGCGACCCGGCCAACGGCGTCCAGCCCGGCACCGCGTTCGAGGACCTGCCCGAGGACTGGGTCTGCCCCCTGTGCGGCGCCGACAAGTCCAATTTCGAGAAAGTCTGAAACCGCACAACTGACCAGGCATCAGACAGAGAGGTTCGCGGCTCCGGTCGCGAACCTCTCTGCTTATGGAGATGCTCTCACCGCCGCGCGTCTGTTAGAATGAGGGCGAACCTGTCAACCAAGGACACTGAACACCATGCGCCAACGCCCCCCACGCAAGCCGGACTGGCTCAAGGTCCGCTTTCCCGCCGGACGCAATTTCGCCCGCATTGACCGCTATCACCGGGAAGAAGGCCTGCACTCGGTCTGCCGCAGTGCCGCCTGCCCCAACCAGGGGGAATGCTGGAACCGGGGGACCGCCACCTTCATGATTCTCGGCGACCACTGTACCCGCGACTGCCGCTTCTGCAACGTCACCGGGGCTGCGCCCCTGCCGGTCGACCCCGCAGAACCGGACAAGGTCGCGCGCGCGGTTTTCGACCTGGGTTTGCGCCACGCCGTCATCACCTCGGTCACCCGGGACGATCTGCCAGACGGGGGCGCGGGCCAGTTCGCCGCCGTCACCAGAGCCATCCGCGCCCGGCTGCCCGAGTGCCGGATCGAACTGCTTATCCCCGACCTGCAGGGAAATACCGAAGCGCTTGGCACCATCGTCGAGGCCGGTCCGGACATCCTCGGCCACAATCTCGAAACCGTCCCCCGCCTCTACCCCGAGGCGCGCTCGGGAGCCGACTACCGGAGGTCTCTGGCCCTGCTGCGCGCCGCAAGGGACTACGCCCCCGGGATTCCGACCAAATCGGGGCTGATGTGCGGTCTGGGAGAGTCGCACCGGGAACTCGAGGAGGTTTTCGGTGATCTGCGCGCCTCCGGGGTGACGCTGCTGACCCTGGGGCAGTACCTGCAACCGACCAGGCAGCACCTGCCGGTCGAGCGCTACCTGCCGCCGGAGGAATTTGATCAGCTCAAAGACGTTGCTCTCGGTTACGGTTTCGACCATGTCGAGGCCGGCCCGCTGGTGCGTTCGTCCTACCACGCCGAAGAACAGTTCCAGGAGGCTCACCATGACCGTCAGTGAACACTGTCGCTGCATCATTCTCGGCAGCGGGCCGGCCGGACTGACCGCCGCCATCTACGCCGCCCGCGGCCAGCTCGACCCCCTCGTCATTACCGGGTCCCAGCCAGGCGGCCAGTTGACCGGGACGACCGAAATCGAGAATTTCCCAGGGTTCCCCGAAGGAATCGACGGTAACGAGCTGATGGACCGGATGCGCCGCCAGGCCGAGAGATTCGGTGCCTGTTTCTTTGACGGCAACGCCACCAGTGTTGACCTGGGCCAAAGGCCGTTCCGCGTCCACATCGATGACCGCAGCGCCACCTGCGACACCCTGATTATCGCCACCGGCGCCACACCCAGGAAACTGGGACTGGAAGGAGAAGTGGACCTGTACGGTCGGGGAGTGTCGGTCTGCGCTACCTGCGACGGCTTCTTCTATCGCGGCAAGCAGGTCGTCGTGGTCGGCGGAGGTGACACCGCCATGGAGGATGCGGTCTTTCTGACCCGTTTCGCCGAAAAGGTCAGGGTCGTGCACCGGCGTGACAGTCTGAGGGCCTCGCCTCCCATGCAGAAACGGGCCTTTGAAAATGACAAGATTGAATTCATCTGGAACAGCGCCGTCGAAAAGATTCTGACCGACGACAGCGGCGTCACCGGTCTGCTGCTGAAGAACCTGAAAGACGGCACTACCACGGAGATGGCCTGCGACGGCCTGTTCGTGGCCATCGGCCATGACCCCAACACCGGCCTGTTTGCAGACCAGGTCGAGCTGACGGCGGACGGCTTCATCGTCACCACAGATGGTGTCATAACCAGCGTGCCGGGTGTCTTCGCCGCCGGCGACGTCCAGGATGCCCTCTACCGCCAGGCGATCACGGCCGCCGGGTCCGGCTGTCGTGCCGCCATGGCCGCGGAACGCTACCTGGAACAGCTGGGGGAAGACTGATGGACAACTTCACCATCGTCCGCAACGAGCACCTGAACCACCACGGCTACCTGTTCGGCGGCACCCTGTTGCGCTGGGTCGACGAATTCAGCTGGCTGGTCGCCTCGCGCGACTATCCGGGCTGCACCCTGGTCACCGTGGCCATGAACGACATCCAGTTCCGCCACCGGGTCAACAACGGCGCCATCCTGCGCTTCAACATCGACTGGGTCAGCCGGGGCAAGACATCAGTACGCTATCGCGTTGTCGTCTACGCGGACGAACCGGGCGCAACCAGCGAGAAAGAGGTCTTTGTCACCGAGGTGACTTTCGTCCGGGTCGACGAAAAGGGGACCAAACAGCCGCTACCCGAGGTGAAGTTCCTCCCCTCTCGCCACGGCTACGGCGGCCCCGACGACGGACGGACTCAGTAGCCGATACCGGTGTCCTCGGGATGAACGGTGGGCAGAAGGTGATTCTGGCGGGTGGCGAGGCTGATACAGAGACGGGCGATCAGCTCGTGCATGATGATGGTATGGGTGTTGTCGATGCGCTCGAAGTATTCCTTGATGCGCCGTTTAAACTCGAGATCACCGCTCAGATCGACCAGAATATCGATCCGTTCCCCCAGACCGAGAAGCTCCATCGGATCAGGGGTGGTTTCGATATTCCGCTCTCTCGCCAGCACCATGCCCGGGGCGTTCTCCTCCAGGTCGCTGACCCCGAGGACCTCGACATAGTCGTATTTGAGCATTTCCCGCAGAAAGGCAGTACCGGTTCGTCCGGCACCGACAAGAGCCACCCTGACCCGTTCCATGCATCCCTCCCGATCCTGTTGCCTGCTTTCTTTTCAGCTTACCAGAGGAAAGAGAAATGAAAAGCCAACCGAACCGGGCCGCGTTGAAAGCGCCGGCCTGGCTGCTATAATCTCAAACATACTTGCTTTTTCACCCTTTTTTCGGGACAAGCGACGCATCCGCCATGGACATTCTCAGCAACGCCGGCCATCAGTGGCTGGAGCAACAGTATCTGCGCTGGCGGGACAACCCCGACAGCGTCTCCGACGACCTGCGTGCCTTCTTCACCGGCTTCGAAATCGCCGAGGCCGCAACGACGGGCAGCGGCGACCTCGACCTGGCCCAGAAACACGCCGGGGTGGAACTTCTCATCCAGCGTTATCGCGAACTGGGGCACCTGCAGGCCTGTACCGATCCGCTCACCCCCTGCCCCACCGGTCATCCGGCCCTGGCACTGGAGAACTTCGGGCTAGGACCGGAAGACATGGAAAAGACCTTTCATCCCCGAGACTTCGCGCCGGGAGGGGGCACCCTGAGGCAAATCATCGAGAAACTCAGGGCGACCTACTGTCGCACCGTCGGGGTCGAGTTCATGCACATCCAGGACCCCGAACAGCGTGCCTGGCTGCGCCAGCGCATGGAGGAGAGCGGCAACAGCCTGCCGCTCGGCCCGGAGGAAAAGCTCGCCATACTCAACAAACTGCAGGAAGCGGCCCTGTTCGAAATCTTCCTGCACAAGAAGTTTCTCGGACAGAAGCGCTTTTCCCTCGAGGGGGGCGAAACCATGATACCCCTGCTCGAGGAACTGACCCGCGCCGGCGCCGACCAGGGCGTCTGTGACCTGGTTCTCGGCATGGCGCACCGCGGCCGGCTCAATGTGCTGGCCAATATCTTCGGCAAACCGCTGGCCAATATGTTCGCCGAGTTCACGGACAACGTCGAACTCGCCTTCGTCGGCGAGGGCGACGTCAAATATCACAAGGGTTTCTCCTGCGACCGCGATTTCGGCAACGGCAAGGTGGTCCACATGTCCATCGCCTCGAATCCGAGCCACCTCGAGGCTGTCGATCCGGTGGTGATCGGCAAATGCCGGGCGCGCCACACCAACCACGGCCCCGGCGGCCGCAAGAAGGTCCTGCCGATCCTGATTCACGGCGATGCCGCCTTCGCCGGCCAGGGGATGGTGGCCGAGACCCTCAACCTGTCGCAGATCGACGGATACCAGGTCGGCGGCACCATTCACGTGGTTCTCAACAACCAGATCGGCTTCACCACCTCGCCGCAGCACGCCCGTTCGACCCCCTATGCCACCGACGTGGCAAAGATGCTCATGGTGCCGATCTTCCACGTCCACGGAGAAGATCCGGAAGCGGCCGCCTTCGTGGCCCGGCTGGCGATCGAATACCGGCAGCGATTCGGCCGTGACGTCATCATAGAGATCATCTGCTACCGGCGTCAGGGACACAACGAGGGGGACGATCCCTCCTTCACTCAGCCACTTATGTACGAGAAGATCCGCCAGCGGCCGCCGGTCCATGAGGTCTACTCCGAACGTCTGGCTGCCGAGGGGATCGACCCGGATGTCATCAGGGCCCAGGCCGATGCCATCAACGCACGGCTCGAAGAAGCGCTTTCGGGCGAAACCCGGCCGGTGCATGTCGGCTACAAGGGCAAGTGGAGCAATATCCAGCGCCATTATGAACCTGTCGAGATCACCACCGGGGTTCCCGAACCGGTGCTGCGCAAGCTTGCCATGCGCATCACCTCGATACCGAAATCGTTCAACGCCCACCCCAAGGTGGCGCGGCTGCTGGAGAATCGGCGCAAAATGGTCGAGCAGGGGACAGGGCTCGACTGGGGGGCTGCCGAGGCCCTCGCCTTTGCCACCCTGCTCAGCGAGGGGACCCCGGTACGCCTGTCCGGCCAGGACTGCCGGCGCGGCACCTTCAACCACCGCCACGCCGTACTCATCGACAACAAAACCGGCCAGCTCTTCGTCCCCCACGGTTTCATCAGCCCAACCCAGGCCCCCATCCAGGTCTACAACAGCATGCTTTCGGAAAATGCCGTGCTCGGGTTCGAATACGGCTATTCTCTCGAAATGCCCGAGGGACTGACCATCTGGGAAGCCCAGTTCGGCGACTTCGCCAACGGCGCCCAGGTCATCATCGACCAGTTCATCAGCTCAAGCGGCAGCAAATGGGACCGTACCAGCGGCCTGGTGATGTTCCTGCCGCACGGCTACGAAGGACAGGGGGCCGAGCATTCGAGCGCCCGCGTCGAGCGCTACCTGCAGCTGTGTGCCGACCACAACCTCCAGGTCGTCTACCCGAGCACCCCGGCGCAGTTCTTCCACCTGTTGCGCCGGCAGATGAAGGTCCCCTGGCGGCGGCCGCTGATCGTCTTCACCCCCAAAAGCATGCTGCGTCACCCCGATTGCCGTTCAAGCCTGGAGGACCTGAGCAAGGGACGGTTCCGCGAGGTCATCGACGATGGGGGCCCGGAACGCCCGGTACGCACCGGACTGATCTGCAGCGGCAAGATCTACTTCGAGCTGCTGGCGCGCAAACGCGAGGAAGAGCGGGACGATGTCGCCATCATCCGTATCGAACAGCTCTATCCGCTGCGCCGTGACCTTTTGCGCCACGCTTTGCAGCGTTACAGCCGGGTCGAAACCTGGGCCTGGGTCCAGGAAGAACCCGCCAACGGCGGCCCCTGGAGCTACATCCGCCCGCAACTGGCCGATCTGCTCGGCGGCGATCCGACCTACGTCGGCAGGCCGGCAACGGCAGCCACCGCCGCCGGCAGCCACAGGCAGCACGTGCGGGAGCAGAAGAAGCTGATCAGCAAGGCATTCAGCCTGTAGTGTCCTCAACAAGGAGCGAGTACAACATGGAAATCATCGTCCCGGAAGTCGGCGAATCCATCTTTGAGGCCGTCATCGCCAAGTGGCATGTCACCGACGGCAGCAAGGTCGGCAAGGATGACCTGCTTTGCGAACTGGAGACCGACAAGATATCACTGGAACTGCATGCCGAGGCGGCCGGAACCATCCGCCTGCTGGCACAGGAGGGAGAAACAGTCAAAATCGGCGCGGTGATAGCCCGGCTGGAAGGCGCCGACAGCCAAAGTCAGCCGGCAAAGGCACCCATTCCAGCTGCAAAAGCGGAGGAAACGCCGGTCCAACAGAAAACCGAACCGGCTCCGGAAACCACGCCGGCAACGCCGCCCGCCACCAAGGCTGAAAGACAACCGGCACCCGCCCAGGCAGCGCCACAACCGGCGGCCCAACCCGAACCGCCGGGAACCGGTCTCGACCTGCCGAAAAAGGCCGATGACGAGCGCGTCACCCGGGTGCCGATGACACCCATCCGGCGCAAGATTGCCGCCCACCTGCTCGCGGCCCGGCAACAGACAGCCATGCTGACAACCTTCAACGAAGTCGACATGAGCGCAGTCCTCGACCTGCGCCGCCAGCGCGGCGAAGACTTCAAGAGCCGCTTCGGCGTCAAGCTCGGCCTGATGTCCTTCTTCGTTCGCGCCGTCGTCACGGCCCTGAAGGAATTCCCCGAGGTCAATGCCCGCATCGACGGCGATGATATCGTCTACCAGCATTTCTACGATATCGGCATCGCGGTCGGCGGCGAGAAGGGGCTGGTCGTTCCGGTGCTGCGCGACGCCGACCGGCTCAGCCTGGCGGAGATCGAACAGGGCATTCGCGAATTTGCCGACAAGGTCGCCGGCAACCGCATCACCCTGGCCGACCTCGAAGGCGGCACCTTCACCATCAGCAACGGCGGGGTCTACGGCTCCATGCTCAGCACCCCGATCATCAACCCGCCGCAGACCGGGGTGCTCGGCATGCACAACATCCAGAAGCGCGCCGTTGTGGTCGATGACACCGTGGTCATTCGACCGATGATGTACCTGGCCCTGAGCTATGATCACCGCCTGATCGACGGGCGCCAGGCGGTCGGCTTCCTGAAGCTGATCAGGGACCAGCTCGAACAGGTCGAGGCCGCCTCCCTCGGCCTCTGATCAATCAACGCCACCCCCAACAACAAAAAAGGAGGGGTTCCCGGGCGGGAATCCCTCCTTTCTCTTGCGGCCCTGCCCCCCTTACTTTCGTTGCAACCTCCGCAGTTCCGCGTTGATCAGCTGCTGCAGCCCCTGCGGGCTGCGGTCGCGCACCAGCCGGCCGTTGACATACAGCGTTGGTGTTCCCCGCACCCCGAGCTTCTGTCCCTGGCGCAGGTCGGCATCGACCTGGGCGGCGAGAACCGGGTCCTCCAGGTCCTTCTTCCAGCGGGCCATATCCAGATTCAGTTTTTGGGCCAGTTCATCCACCTTCTGATCGCTGAGCTGGCGGTAATTCGCGAACAACAGGTCGTGCATCGCCCAGTACTTGCCCTGGCGACCGGCCGCCAGGGCAGCAATGGCCGCCTTGCGGGCGTAGCGGTGCATCTGCAGCGGGAAGTTCTTCAGCGCCAGGCGGACCGTTTTCGGGTTGTTGTCGAGCACCTGTTTGAGTACCGGGGCCATCTGGGCGCAGTAGGGACACTGAAAGTCATCAAAGACCACCAGGGTCACCGGCGCGTCAACCGCGCCGCGCACCGGCGCGTCACCGATATCGATCCGCTGCACCGGATCAACCAGGAAATACTCGATCCGCCCCTGCCCTTTCCGGGTCATCAGGACCAGGTTGTCGCTCTGGGCGGCAATGCTGGCGACATCGGTCCCTACCTCGGCCGACCCCAACAGCTGCCCCTCGATGGTGTAGAGGTAGAGAGTTTTGTCCCCGAGCACGAAATAGTTGCGACCCTGCGGGCTGATGCTCACCTGCCGGGCCGGCTCGGGCAGGCGCACCGTGCGCACGGTGCGGGCATCGACATCGGCCAGGGCCTGAGGGGGCAGGGCCAGGGCAACCAGGATAACAAGTACGGTGAGCAGACGTTTCATCGGCATATCCTTTCGGCATTTGAGTCGACCCATTCTAGCAGGCCGGCCAGACAATGGCGAGACCGCGAGTCACGCCAAAATCGCCGGTATTTTTTTCTTGCATCCCACCGGCACAAATGTAGAATGTCGACATTCGACATGGAGGCACTCATGCCCGTACCCAAGGCGACATACAAGGATTACGTAATCAGGTACATCTACAACGGCATCATGGAACGCCGCTTTCAGCCGGGGCAGAAAATTCTCGAACAGGAGCTTTCCCTGGAACTCGGCATCAGCCGCGCTCCCGTACGCGAAGCCCTTCGTCAGCTGGTCGGAGAAGGGTTGCTGACCTATCAGCCCCAGAAGGGACACACTGTCACAATCCTCGACGCCAAACAGGTCCTCGCCTGCTACGAGACACGCGGTGTTATCGAGGGTTACGCAGCCGCCCTGTCCGCCCCGCTGCTCGCCAGGGAGGAGATGAAGGAACTGGAACGTCTGACCGGTGCCATGACCCGCTACGCCCGGCGCGGCGAACACCGGGAACTGATCGAACGCGGCGAGGAGTTTCACTCGCTGATTCTGAATCGCTGCCCCAACGGTGAACTGCTAAACGCAGCCAACCGCCTCAGTCGCATGCTGCACATTCTCTTCTACACCCATTGGGGGACCCTCTACAGCCCCGAGGAGGTCGCCAGCAGGCACCGCCTGATACTCGAAGCCCTGAGAAAAGGGGACAGCCAGGAGATCGAACAGGTCGTCCGTCAGCATTATTTCGAAACCGGCCGCAAGATCGCCCAGCAGCCGGACATTTCCCGCACAAAGGAGAGCGCATGAACCCCAACGGAGTCCACGAGGTGCACCTGAACCTCAATGTCCGAGGCCTGCCGTTGTCGGCAACCCTGGAGATCAATGAACGTTCCAACCGCCTGCTGCGAGAGGGACGGCAGGTCTGCAAACTCGGGCTCGGCCAGTCGCCCTTTCCGGTACCGCAGCCGGTAGTCGAGGAGCTGCGCGCCAACGCTCACCAGAAGGACTACCTGCCGGTTCGCGGCCTGCGCGAACTCCAGGGGGCCGTCGCCGATTACTATGAACGGACCCAGGGACTGAGCTACCGTCCTGAAAATGTTCTGATCGGGCCGGGCTCCAAGGAACTGATGTTCCTGCTGCAGCTGGTCTACTACGGCGACCTGGTCATACCGACCCCGAGCTGGGTCTCCTACGCCCCCCAGGCGCACATCATCGGCCGCCATGTTCACTGGGTGCCGACCCGGGAAGACAACAAGTGGCTGCTGACCCCGGAAGAACTCGAGCATCTGTGCGAGAGCGATCCGACCCGGCCACGCATCGTCATCCTGAACTACCCCAACAACCCGACCGGCTACAGCTATACCGACGAACAGCTGCGGGAGCTGGCGGAAATAGCGCGCAAATATCACATCATCCTGTTGTCAGATGAGATCTACGGCGAACTGCAGTACGACGGCGGCCACTGCTCCATTGCCCGCTACTATCCGGAGGGAACCATCATCTCCGGCGGGTTGAGCAAGTGGTGCGGTGCCGGCGGTTGGCGCCTGGGAACCTTCGTCTTTCCGGCGGAACTTGACTGGCTGGCCGAAAGCATGGCCTCGGTGGCGAGCGAAACCTTCACCGCCACCAGCGCGCCGATTCAGTACGCCGCCGTGCGCGCCTTCGCCGGCGGGCTGCGCATCGAGCGCTACCTGTGGAATTCGCGGCGCATCCTCAGGGAACTCGGCGACCACATCCACCAGCGCCTGACCGGCATGGGGCTCAACCTGGATCGTCCGGATGGCGGTTTCTATCTCTTTCCGGACTTCAGCCCCCTGCGGGGCAAACTGGCGGAGCGCGGCATCGGCACCAGCAGGGAACTTTGCAACCACATCCTGGAAGAGACCGGTGTGGCCATGCTCCCGGGCGTTGCCTTCGGACGGCCGGAAGAAGAACTGACCCTGCGTCTGGCCTACGTTGACTTCGACGGCGCCCGGGCACTGGCGGCGGTCGAGCAGATCGCCCCCGACAAACCACTCGGAGAAGAGTTCCTGCGCCGCAACTGCACCAAGGTCGTGACCGCCTTCGACCTGCTTCAGGACTGGATCGAAGGCTGACGGCGGGATCAGTCGCTGATCGGCACAATCAGCACCGGTCGGGTCGACTTGCGCAGCACCTTCTCCGCGACGCTGCCGAGAAAAGCGTGCTGCAGCAGCCCCTTGCTGTGGGTGCCACAGACAATCAGATCAGGATCGAGCCGGTCGGCGGTCTCAAGGATGGTGACCGCCGGCCGGCCGTAATGCACCTCAATGCCGGCAACCCGATCCCGATCCTCGGGATGCTCCTTCAACTCATCGTCGGCAAAGGACTGCAGGCGGTTCAGTATGGTCTGCCGCAGTTCCTCCCGGTTCTTCTCCTCCAGGGCCGTAAAGACCTCCTCTCCCATGGCTGCCGCCAGGTAGTTTTCCATGGCCGGGTCAAGCGCCGGCATCACGTGCAGAATGTGAATGACGGCGTCATAGGCCCTGGCAAGACTGATGGCATGCCGAAAAGCGCCCGATGAGTGCGCCGAAAGGTCGGTTGCGTACAACAGGGTCCGATAGTGTGGAATCATTGCGCGTCTCCTGTCGAAACGAATTGTGCCCGCCGCTGGCGCCATTTCTGCCAGAAAATCACCAGTCCGAGAACAATCAGACCGGGGATATAGGCAACGTAGTGGTTTCCAATGCCAAGCAGATCACCGAAAAAGTCCGGTCGAAACATCATTGCCGTCACCAGCAGCAGCAGCGGCACATCCCACCAGCGGTTGCGCCAGGCGAACCAGCCCTGGGTCGCCCCGGCGAAGGCGAAGGCCCCCAGACAGGTCATGATGAAGATCAACAGAGCCAGGGGCCAGCTGTCGATGTTCCAGAGCAGCAGGTCGTGGTTGAAAATGAACATGAACGGCAGGATAGCGGTGCGGATGTCGTACATGAACCCCTGCAGTCCGGTCGGAATCGGTTCAGACCGGGCGATGGCGGCCGCCGCGTAGGCCGCCAGACCGACCGGCGGCGTGTCGTCCGCCAGGATACCGAAATAGAAGCAGAACAGGTGCGCGGCGATCAGCGGAACGGCAAAGCCCTGCCACTCGGCGATGGTGACGATGGCCGGCGCGGTGAGACTGGCCATGACGATGTAGGTCGCCGTGGTCGGCAGCCCCATGCCAAGCAGCAGGCTGGCAAAGGCGGTGATACCGAGCATGGCGTAGATATTGCCGCGACTCAGGGTATCGATGATGTCGGTTATCAGGCCACCGAGCCCCATGGTCACCACGCCAACGATGATCCCGGCCGCCGCGGTTGCCACGGCCACGCTCACCATGTTGCGTGCCCCGGCAATCAGGCCCTGAACGATTTCGGCAAATCCTCGCCTGAATCCGCCAACGACCGTCCCCTCCCCTTTGATTCTCGCCCGGATAGGGTGCTGCAGCAGCATGATCGCCAACAGCACCATGATGGCCCGAAAGGCGGCAAGATCCGGTGAATGTCTGGGGACAATGAGTTCATACAGCAGCACCACCAGGGGAAGCAGGTAGTGCAGGCCATTGAGCAGCACGTGAAAAAAGACCGGAAGATCGGCTTTGGGCAGTCCCTTCAGGCCCAGCTTGCTCGCTTCGATATGGGTGAGAAAGAACAGCGTGGCGTAAGAGGCAAAGGCCGGGATCGCCGCGGCCTTGCAGACCTCAAGGTAGGGGATGTTGACGTATTCGGCGATAATGAAGGCCGCCGCCCCCATGATCGGCGGCATGATCTGGCCGTCGGTACTGGCGGCCACCTCAATGGCGGCCGCCTTCTTGGGCGGATAACCGACCTTCTTCATCAGCGGAATGGTGAAAGTACCGGTGGTCACCACGTTGGCAATCGAACTGCCGGAAACAAGACCCGTCAACCCCGAACTCATCACGGCCGCCTTGGCCGGCCCCCCCTTGTATCGGCCCAGAAGACTCATGGCCAGGTTGATAAAGAAACGCCCGCCGCCAGCGCGCTCCAGCAGGGCACCAAAGAGCACGAACAGAAAGACGATGCGCGCCGAAACGTCCAACGGAATGCCGTAAATCCCCTCCGTGGTCAGCGAAATCTGCGTGATGTAGCGATTGACACTGACTCCCTTGAAGGAGAGGAAGTCGGGCATCCAGGGGCCAAAAAATGCGTACAGGGTAAAAAACAGGGCGATGACGGGCAGCGCAGGGCCGATGGTGCGCCGCGCGGCCTCGAGCAGGAAAACCACCAGCAGAAAGCCGAACCAGATATCCCGGTCGATCGGGGCTCCGACCCGGGTGGCCAGCCCCTCGTAGTCTAGCACGATGTAGAGGGCCGACACCACCGCCGCCAGAGCTAGAACCATATCGGCTACCGGCACCTTCTGCCGCTCGGACAGCCAGCGCAAACCCGGTATTTTCACCTGGTGCTTGAAAGTCGGGTAGGCACAGAAGACGATGGCGAAAGCAAAGGCAAGATGGATCGCCCGGGTATAGGTCGAATCGATCAGCAGCCAGCTGGCCAGCGACAGCTGAAACAGCGACCAGCTGACACCGATGGCAGGCACCAGAAAACGGGTCCAGCCTTCAGCACGGCGCAGGCCGTATTCCTCCTGCTCCAGAATCTTCCTGGCCGTTTCTTCCCCGCCCAGTTCCTGGAACCGGTCATGATCCGGTTGCGCGGCAGCCATAGCCTCTCCCCTGAACAAAAGGGGCCACCCGCGGGCGGCCCCTCATCAATCAGAACAACTTCTTACAGTCTCCCGGTCTGAAACGACCGAAAGTCGCGGGACCGCCTCACTTCATCAGGCCGGCTTCCTTGTAGTACTTCAGGGCGCCGGGGTGAATCGGAGCCGACAGGCCCTGGAGCATGCTCTCCTTGGTCAGCACTGCGTAGGCCGGATGCAGCTTCTTGAACTCCTCGAAGTTGTCGAAGACTTCCTTGGTAATGGCGTAGACAATGTCTTCGGGGACATCGGCGCTGGTGCAGAAGGTCGCCTTGACGCCGAAGGTCGGCACGTTGGCCTTGTTCATGACTCCCTTGTACTGGTCGACGGGGATGAAGGAAGGGGCGTAGTAGGGAAACTTGGCCACCAGCTTGTCAATAATCGCCTGCGGAACCTCGACGAAATTGACCTTGCGGGCACCGGCGACCGCCTCCTTGACCGAACCGTTGGGATGACCGACGGTGTAGAAGAAGGCGTCGATACGGCCGTCCTGCAGCATGCTGGCCGATTCGGCGGCCTTCAGGCCTTCGGCCTTGAGGTCTTTCTGCCAGTCGATACCGGCTGCCGCCAGCAGGTCGAGGGCGTTGCCACGCTGGCCGGAACCGGGGTTGCCGATATTGACCACCTTGCCCTTCAGGTCGGCAACGGTGCGGATGTTCTTGTCGGCGGCGGCGACAATGGTCACCGACTCGGGATGGATCGAAAAGACGGCGCGCAGTTTCTTCTGCGGCTTGCCTTTCCAGTCAGCGGTACCGTTGTAGGCCTGGTACTGGCGGTCGGACTGGACCACACCGAATTCGAGATCGCCCGCCATGATGGCGTTGACATTGAAAACCGAACCGCCGGTCGACTCGACGGTGGCGCGCAGGTTGTAAACCTTGCGCTTCTTGTTGACCATCTTGGCAATGGCGCCGCCGGTCGGGTAATAGACGCCGGTGACACCGCCGGTACCTATGGTCACGTAACGGGTACGGGCCGCCATGGCCTGGGGTACAACCAGGAAAAAGGATACAGCGAGGACAAGGGCGAATGTCAGCAGTTTCTTCATCTCGGCAACCTCCTCTGTACGATTGGAACCACGCTCAGGCACGAACGAATCGTTGCCGCCCGGACAATCCGGGCGGTGCAGACGATTTTCACTATAGCAGGGGTTGCGAGGCTCGCAAGCCGGGGAGACCCGAACAGGCCGGAATCAGAAGGAATTGAGCCGGCGGATAAAGGCCTTGAGCAGACCGAAACTGCGGTTATTGAATTCAAAGGCGATGCGCGGCAGCCCGAGCAGGTCGGGCTGGTCCTGCTCCTTCGGCAGCGGTCCGGTCAGACGAAAATGGCCGCCGGGGGCCAGAATTTCGGCGAATTCATCGTGCAGAATCCGCAGATGATCGGTATCGAGTCCCTTGTTGAGACGAATCACCAGCATCTGGCCGACAAAACGCATGGAATGATAGACGCGGTAGAACTCCTCGATGATGGCGACCGCCTCGGCCGGATCGCGGGTAATGGAGAAGAGACTGAAATCCTCACCCGAGATCAGACCTTTTTTCAGCAAGGTATCGCGGATGAAGTCGAACAGGTGCTCCCAGTAGTCGCCGGCATCCTCGTCGATCATGACCAGGGGAATGGGGGGATTCTTGCCGGTCTGGATCAGGGTCATGATCTCCATGGCCTCGTCCAGGGTCCCGAACCCGCCCGGAAAGAGGGCGACGGCATGCGCCTCCTTGAGAAAGGCGACCTTGCGATTGAAAAAATACTTGTAGGTGATCACCCGCTCGCTGCCATCCATGACCGGGTTGGTTTCCTGCTCGAAAGGCAGACGGATGTTGACGGCAAAGCTGTTTTCGACCCCCGCCCCCTCGTTGCCGGCCTGCATGATCCCACCGCCGCCCCCGGTAATGACCATGT
>RFIO01000481.1 GCA_003695205.1 Deltaproteobacteria bacterium | reverse complement strand
CTCCCCTCCGCTCGCTGACGCGGCCATCCCTGGCCGCTTTTCGTCCACTGGACGCGCTCGCTTCGCTTCGATTCCCGCCCGCAAATGTACAAAAGGACGACCCCAGATGGGGGCGTCCTTTTGAATCTGGTGGAGGTGGCGGGAATCGAACCCGCGTCCGGAAACCTTTCACTCAAGGCGTCTACATGCTTAGTTCGTGTATTGTCTTAACCCTCGGAACTCCCACGAACAGGATTTCCTTCGGGGGAGCCTGCTTGAGTTTCGCCTCCGCGCCACAGGCATTCGCGAAGACTAGCCCACTGAATTAGCGTTTCATGCCCTGCATGGGCGACAAGTCATGAAACGTGGTCGCTTAATTAAGCGGCCAGAGCGTAACGAACGTCGTTGTCGGCGTTTGTTGGTGATGGGCTTTTTTACGGAGCCAGCCCACTCCGGCATGCAACCTTGGCTTCCGATCCCCGTCGAAACCTTGTCACCCCCGTAAAGTCAGGCTCGAGGCCAGAGGCTCGAGGCAAAAGGTTGAAAGGCTTGAAAGGCTTGAAAGGCCTGGAAAATGTTTCAGCTAATGGCAGCTAACCTATTATGCCACAATGTTTTTCAAATTGCGACCCGGCATTGTCTCAGCGGTTGCGGTCGCGCAGCTGGCGTTCGACGTCACGGCTGTCCTGCTTGCGCTTGAGACTCTCACGCTTGTCGTACAGCTTCTTGCCGCGCGCAAGGCCGATTTCCAGCTTGGCGCGGCCATTCTTGAAATAGAGCCTGGTCGGCACCAGGGAATAGCCACTCTGTTCGACCTTCTTGGTCAGCTTGGCAATTTCGGCCGCATGGAGCAGCAGCTTGCGGCTGCGCAGCGGCTCGTGATTTTCCCGGTTGCCAAAATCGTAAGGGCTGATGTGCATGTTCTCGACATACACCTCGCCGTTCCTGATCCGGCAGTAGCTGTCACGCAGGTTGACGGCGGCCGCGCGCAGGGACTTGACCTCGGTCCCCTGCAAAACCAGCCCGGCCTCCCAGGTCTCGTCGATGAAGTAGTCGTGGTAGGCCTTCTTGTTGTTGGCGACGACCTTGATACCCATGAGGTTTATCCGTCTTTGCCGCTTTCCACCCGAATGATACGGGGCAGATAGTTTTCGGCGTCAAATCGTTTCTGGCGAAGCTTCAGCCCGACAAGAGCAAGGAGCAGGCCGCTGATACCACTGAGCGCGGTCACAACTTCCGGATCGACATCCGGGAGCAGTCGGGGCGCAAGAGCCTGCCCCACCAGGCTGCAGAAAACCAGGGCGACCAGCGGTACGATATAGACCAGAAAAGAGGATCGCAACAGCGTGTCACTGCCGATGGCAATGACCACCCGGTCGCCGACCCTGGCTCCCAGCCGGTTGACCGCCTCAACGACCCGTTCTTCCCGGCCATGTCCGGCGTGACAGGCGCTTTTGGCATCGCAATGATCACAGGCGCTGCTGCGCACGCAGCGAACCCGGGCGATTCCGTTCGCCGTCACGTCGACAACTATACCGGTCTCT
>RFIO01000480.1 GCA_003695205.1 Deltaproteobacteria bacterium | reverse complement strand
GTCTGGACCTCGTCCAGAATCAGTAGCAGGTCACGCTGGTCACACAGGGTGCGCACCTTGCGCAGGTAGCCTTCGGGCGGCACGACAACGCCGCCTTCTCCCTGGATCGGCTCGAGCATGACGGCGCAGGTTTTGGATGTGACGGTCTTTTCCAGCGCCTCGAAATCCCCGAAGGGGACGTAGCGAAAGCCTTCCAGGGTCGGGGTGAAGCCGATGCGCACCTTCTCCTGGCCGGTTGCGCTGATGGTCGCCATGGTGCGGCCGTGGAAGGAGCCGAGAGCCGTGATGATTTCGTAACGGTTCTCCCCCTTGTGCTCGCGGCTGAACTTGCGCGCCAGCTTGATGGCCGCTTCGTTGGCTTCAGCCCCCGAGTTGCAGAAGAAGACCTTGCCGGCAAAGGCGGTTTGGCACAGGATCTCCGCCAGTTCGATCTGGTTGGGAATCTGGTAGAAGTTGGAGCAGTGAATCAGCTGCTCCGCCTGTTCCCGGATCGCTTCTACGACCTTCGGATGGCAGTGCCCGAGGTTGTTGACTGCAACTCCTGCCAGAAAATCGAGGTATTCGCTGCCATCGGCGTCCCAGAGCCGGCAGCCTTCGCCGCGCACCGGGGCTATCGGGTAGCGACCGTAGGTGGCGGCTATGACCCTTTTGGCCCGGTCAACCCACCCGGTATTGCCGCTCATGCGTCCTCCCCTTCGAAATCGGCGATAGCGGTACCGATCCCCTTGTCGGTGAAAATCTCCAGCAGGCAGGCATGCTCGACCCGGCCGTCGATGATGTGGGTCTTGGTGACGCCTTCGCGCACGGCGTCGACGCAACAGGTGGCCTTGGGGATCATGCCGCCGCTCAGGGTGCCATCCTCGATCAGTCGCGGAACCTCGCGAACGTCTATGGTGGAGATCAGCTTCCCGTCCTTGTCCTTGACGCCCTCGACATCGGTCAGCAGGATCAGCTTTTCCGCCCTGAGGGCGCCGGCGATGCGACCGGCGACCAGGTCGGCGTTGATGTTGTAGCTGCGGCCGTCGGCACCGATGCCGACCGGGGCGATGACCGGGATGAAGTTGTTCTCCTCCAGGGCCCGGATGACGCTCGGTTCCACCCGGTCAACCTCGCCAACCATGCCGATATCGATGATTTCGGGGCTGAGGGTTTCCGGGTTGATCTTGGTCATCTCGAGTTTGCGGGCGGTAACCAGCCCGCCGTCCTTGCCGCTCAGGCCGACCGCCCGGCCGCCGTGGCGGTTGATGTTGGCGACGATTTCCTTGTTGACCTTGCCGCCCAGGACCATTTCGACCACGCCCATGGTTGCGGCGTCGGTCACTCGCATCCCCTGTTCGAAGCGGGACTCGATGCCCATCGCCTTGAGGACTTCGCCGATCTGCGGGCCGCCGCCGTGCACGACGACGGGATTGAGGCCGATGTACTTCATCAGGATGACATCACGGGCGAAGCCCTCCTTGAGTTTTTCATCGACCATGGCGTTGCCGCCGTACTTGATGACGATGGTTTTGCCGTAGAAGCGCCTGATCCACGGCAGCGCTTCCATGAGCACATTGGCTTTGTTGATCAGTTCCTGCATTGTCGTCTGTTCCCGCAGCTGCGGCTTGGGGCTGAGGATGCAGAGCAGGGAATTCGCCCCATTGCCCTTGTTCCCTGGCCCCTGGCCTTTGGCCTTTAGCCGATTTTTTTAGAGTATATACCTCGACAGGTCCTCGTTTTCGATGATATCGCCCAGCTGGCCGCGGACGTAGTCGGCGTCGATCACCAGCCTCCGCTCCGCCATCTCGGGCGCGTCGAAGGAGATATCCTCGAGCAGCCGCTCCATC
>RFIO01000479.1 GCA_003695205.1 Deltaproteobacteria bacterium | reverse complement strand
CGGCGCAGGCTGCCGAAACGGGCCAGCAGCTCGCGCGCCTGGTCCAGGGCGCTGGTGCCGCTGGCGGCATCGCCGGTGCGCAGGACCAGCGCCAGAAGTTCGGCGTCGCTCAGGCTTTCGGGGCCGCGACGCAGCAGTTTCTCTCTTGGCCGCTCATCTTCGGGCCAGTTCTTGATGGAGCGCATCCATGCCCTCCTTTCGTCTGTTGGAGTCGAAAAAACACCCGGCAACGCATTGTAGCATCGCCGGGTGCCGGGTCAAGAAACCGGGAACGGGTTATGGGCTATTCACGCACGTAGGTGTCGATGTCGGTCTCGTGCACCATGCCCATGGTGCGGGCGTACTCCGACTCGATCAGGGCAAAGTGGTCGCGGGTCTGATCGGCGGCACGTTCGAGAATCTGGCGGGCGACCGGATCGACCACCCGGGCGGCGGTCAGGCGCAGCTGATGTTCCAGTTCCTCTTCTTCGCGCAGCGCCAGCTCGCGGGCGAGGCGATGGTTCAGTTCTTCACCGACCGCTTCATCGAGCACCTGCATCAGGTGCGAGCCTCTGTTGGGCGCCGTGGCCATGAACTGTTCGAAGGTGCCGAGATCCTGGCCGAAATAGAGGGGAAAGAACTGCTCCATGTTGGCCCGCACCTCGCGCGCCAGCCGCTCGAATACGGCTTTGCCCGAGGGGCGCTCGCTGCGCATGGCTGCGGTCCTGTAGAAGTCGTAGAGATTTTTCTTGGTCTGAAGAATCATGCGGATGGCTTCCTGAACCTTCATTTCCTGCGGCATGGGCACCTCCTTTCCCGGGCTGGCCGGAACCTTGTTGATGATCGGTGACTTGTTAACAAGTATGCCGCAGGATTTCCGCGTTACAAGGCGGCAAGAGATTAGTTTGGCTTGAGAACCCGGACGCAAAAAAGCCCGCGGCTTACAGCCGCGGGCTCAGAGAAAGTGCCTGGACAGGTCCAGCTACTTAAGGGCCTGGCCGCTGAAGACACCGAGAACGTTCTGCTCGCGCGCCGACAGGTTGGCGCCGAAGCGGATCATCTTTTGCTGGATGACATCCAGGTCGCGGCCTTCGGCCAGGGCCTGATCAATACGCTCACGGCTGTGGCAGCCGGTACAGCGCAACTGGATGACGCGGTTGACTTCGGCGAAACGATCATCCTGCCACCAGGCCGTCAGCAGCTCCCTTTCCGCTGGGCTAAGGTTCGCACCCTTGCCCGTCATGCGCGCCAGGATCGCCTCGATATCCTGCCGCTCGGCCAGGGCCTTGTCGATGCGGTCACGGCTGTGGCAGGTGGTGCAGCGTTTCTCGATGACCTTGTGAAATCCGGAAATTCCCTTGTCGGTACTCAGGCTGCCGAGGTGCTGGGATGATGGTGCTGCCAGCGCAGGAACGGCGGCAAAAACAATCAGGATGGTGAGCGGCAGGCGCAACATATGGCAGTCCTCCAATTAATGACCTCGTCAATCGTCAATTCGGAATCTAGCAAAAGACCGCTGCAGGGTCAATCGACCCGCAGGCGAAGTTTGCTGTCGATGTTGTTGCGCACCCAGCTGGCATCCCACCACTCCACCGGGTTGACCGGCAGGCCGTCGATCAGCAGGCCGAAATGCAGGTGGTCGCCGCCGGCCAGGCCGGTGGCTCCGGTACGGGCGATCTCCTGTCCCTTGCGCACTTCATCCCCCTCCTGAACCTCGAAGGAGCTCAGGTGCCCGTACAGGGACATCAGCCCCAGCCCGTGGTCGATGATGACGCACTGACCGTAGATGCCGAAATCCTCGGCCAAAACGACCCGCCCGCTGTTGGCGGCAACCACCGGCCCCTGGGCCACCGAGGCGATATCGACGCCGAGATGGGTCTGGCGATCAATTCGGCGTCCCTTGTAGCGATAGCTGCGATCCGTGGCAAAGGGCTCTCGGTTGCTCCCCTTGGGGCGCAGGAAGGCCCCCTCCCAAAGGGGCTCGGAGGCGGTTTTGCCGGCAATCTCCTTCAGCCTTGCCCGGTTGGCCTGGCGCAGTTCGCGATTGACCTTGAGAAAGACATCGACCAGGTTCTGTTCATCGGGGAACCGGTCCTGGAAATCGGGCATCTTGGCCTGGAGGAAGGCGTCGCTGATCGAAATGTTGGTGTGGTTGCGCCTGCGGCTGTTCAGGTGATGGTAAAAGCCGCTCTTGCGGGTGTTGCCGGCAAGATCCGTGGCTATAACCCGAAAGTTCATCCCTTTGCTGTCCGCGTTCCATGGGGCTGAAAAGAGACAGAGGTAGCGGCCGTCTTCCTGCTCAAAAGCGGGAAAGAAACGCTCGCCGACCAGCACACCTGTCTGTTCGACTTCCTCGTTGACCTGGTAGACAACCAGGCCGCTGCCGCCCTGGTTGAGGTTGTGGCTGCGGCTGAGCAGGGAGATGCGCGGCGGCTTGCTGTCGTAGGCGAAGGCAAAGTCCCGCTGGCTGGTGTTGCCCTGTCCGAAGTGATAGATGGCACTGTCGGTTGCTTCCACGACAAGGGTGAAGGGGGCGTTTTTCAGCTTCAGTCCCTTCAGCTCGATCTGCTGCTGCAACTGGCGCTGGCCGGGGCCGAAATCCTGCTGCAGCAGGACCCTGTCGCGACCGTTCTGGTTGAGCCGGACGGTGACCCGACGCAGGCCGGAGTCTCTGTCCTCGACCATCAGCAGCAGGGGTTTGCTGCTGGAGACCGGACCGGCCTCAGGAGCCAGGCTGACCACCGGACCATCGGTGTCACGGAAATAGTAGATGCCGCCGGCCACCAGGCCGATCAGAACCACGAGAACCAGAATCACGCTCGAAGTACGCACGAAAAAACTCCTTGGCTGCGCCGCCGCGGGGGCCGCGAAAAATCATTGGTCACAAAGCGGGATGAATCAGGAAGCGTTGTCCTGTTGCCGAACCCAGGCGTCGATGGCGGCGGCATCCTCGTCGTCGAGGTCGACAAACCGCAGACCCATGCCGGGTTCATGGGGGGATCGTGCCTGATAGGGGCGTTTCCAGACCACCTCGCAGTCACAGGTGAGAGTGCGGGTGCCGAAGGGCGGAAGGGTCAGTTCCACGGTAACACGGCTGCCCGGCTCAAGGGGGTTGACGGTCGCCAGGAACAGCCCGCCGCGGCTCAGATTCTTGGCATAGCCGAAGAAGACCCGGCGGTTCTCCTCGACCCGTACCTTGCGCACCAGGATGGGCGCCCGCAGGTTGCAACGCTTGTCGGCCTGAATCGGCTTGTCGTCATGCCCTTGGTTCATGGGAGCCCCCGTATGGCCGTCGATTCCGCCGCAAGCATAACACATTTTAACCGAGTGGGGGCAAGGTCGAGGTCGATGGTTGCTGGAACCGGCGCAACTGTTCCAGCCGGTCTGCCGGCGTTTTCCCCGGGACAAGTCCGGATCGGGCCATCAGGGCGTCGAGCTCGGCCAACGGGCTCGAGGCGGCAGCGTGGCTCAGAACCCGCAGAAGCTGCCAGCTGCGCAGGGCGTCGAACCAGGTGTGGAAGGCGCGCAGGCGTGCTTCAGGGCTGCGGTGCTGGCGGCACAGCCGCGGCCGCACCTCCGGCCAACCCTGTTCGACCAGAAAGGCTGCCGCACCGGGCGCCCCGGGCAGGTCGTTGGCGGGTGCTTCCATGTCAAACAGCGACTGGTCACCGGCGGCTGCCAGAAGCTGTTTCAGCTGATCGAAGGCGTTGACAGTGGCAAACAGCAGCGGCCGCTCGCCCCGCAGGATGCGTTCGATTTTTTCGCCAGTACCGAAGGGGACACGATCGGAAACCCGTGGCGAGGGGTGGACGCAGGTCCCCTGGAGCTGACGGACGCCGCCGGTTTTCGCCAGCTGCTGCAGAAAGTAGAAATCCTCCCCCGCCTTGCGCCGGTTCAAGCCGCCTGCCGCGAGATAGCCGCGCACCCGGCAGGCAAAGGCACTGCCGATACTGGCATAGGCGTAGGGCGATCCGGCCAGTTTCAAGCCGAGCAGCTGGTGGCGCAGGTAGAGTTCGTAATGGTCGATGGCCTGCTGGCAGTCGTGGTTTTGTGCGGGCTGATGGCGAAACGGCAGGGTGGCGCCGTCGGGGACATCTTCGGCGAAGTGGCTTTCGATCGCCGGCAGGTAGTCGGGTTGAACCAGGGTGTCGGCATCGAGGCTGACCAGCAGGCTGTCTTTGCCGGCCAGATAGTCGAGAGCGAGGTCGAAGCCGATCTTGCGTGCCAGCCCGGCTCCGGCGAAACGACCTGGCAGGGCCAGGCCGTCGCGGCTGGCGTCGATCCAGCCGAGGTGCGGCAGCAGGTTGCGGTTGCGGCGCAGCCAGTCGAGTGTGCGGCGATTCCCCTCAACCCAGTCCCCCGGGCATTCGCCGGGTCGGTTGACCACCACAAGCACCAGCCAGCGTGCCAGGCAGGGTGCGGGATTGGCGGCCAGGCTCGTGAGCGTGGCGGGCAGCTGTTCCGCTTCATTCAGGGCGGGGATGACTACTGCACCATGAAAGCTGCCGGTGGCGACGCCGTCGACGGTCCAGGGACCGTGAACGATGCGCTTGCGGTAGCCGCCGAGGTCGACGCTCATGCCCGACGTACCAGTCGGCCCGATTCCATCCGCCAGCCGCCCTCTTCCAGTTGAGCCAGAATGCGTTCGGCCGGGGCCTCGGCGCCGTCGACCCAGTGGATGGCGATCCCGTTGCGTTCCATGCGCCGAAAGAAGGTCTCCTGGCGCTTGGCGAACTGGCCGATGGCCGAGGCGAGTTGCTGGACCATGTCGTTACGATTGAGCTCGCCGCGCAGAAAGCGGGCGATGTAGCGATATTCCAGCCCGTAGGCGTCGAGCCGCGGCCAGTCGACCCCCCGACGGTACAGGGTCTCGACTTCCTCGATCATGCCGGCATCGAGCCGTTGCAGCAACCGCCTGCGAATGCGCCGGCGCAGTTCTTCACGCGGCCAGCGCAGGCCGAAGACCAGCGGAGCCAGGTCGGGCAGCGGCTCGGGCGGCGAGGCCTTTTCCGCCTCGGCGATTTCGATGGCGCGGATGAGCCGGTCCCGGTCCTGCAGGTCGGTGGTGTTGTGCTGGTTCGGCTTCAGCTTCAGCAGACACCGGCGCAGCTCCTCGTCATCCAGGGGGGCGAGCCTGCGCCGAAGCTGCGGATCCTCCGGGGCTGGCACCAGCCGGTAGCCGCGCAGAATGCTGTCGAGGTAGAGGCCGGTGCCGCCGACCAGGATGGGCAGACAGCCGCGATTGCGAATCTGTTGCCAGCAGTCGAAACAGCCCTGCTGAAAATCGAAGACGCTGAACTCGGCGCCGGCGTCGAGAATGTCGATCAGGTGATACGGGATATCGCCGTATTCCTCCAGATCCTTGCCGGTGCCCAGATCCATGCCGCGAAAGACCTGGCGCGAATCGGCCGAGATGATTTCGCCACCGAGGACCCGGGCCAGTTTGACCCCGACCCGGGTCTTGCCGGTCGCGGTGGCGCCGAGGACCACCAGCAGGCCGCATTCTGTCTGTTCAGCCATCGACATGGCGCCCACTCTAGCCGGAAGCGTCGGCGACTTCAACTCTTGCCCCTTCCCCGCAGGGCAGGATTCTGCTACAAAGGGGCGCCGATGAACGATTTTTCTTTCCAGACAGCCTGCCCCGAGGGTGACCCGGTGGTCCTGCCCCGGGCCGAACATGGTATCTCCCGCAGCCGCATAACCGAGAATTCGCTCAAGGTGCTCTATCGGCTGCACAGGCACGGCTACAAGGCCTACCTGGTCGGGGGCGGTGTGCGCGATCTGCTGCTCGGCCGACAGCCCAAGGATTTCGACGTCGGTACCGACGCCACTCCCGAGCAGGTCAAGAAGCTGTTTCGTAACTGTTTCCTGGTCGGGCGCAGGTTCCGCCTGGCACACATCCGTTTTGCCGGCGGTGAACTGGTGGAGGTCGCCACCTTCCGCAGGGCACCCACCCCCGAAGATATCCCCGAAGATCCGGCCGAGCATCCCTTCTATGCCGAGAACCTGTTCGGCACGCCCCGGCAGGACGCCTTCCGGCGTGATTTCACCATCAACGCCCTGTTCTACAACATCGCCGATTTCAGCATCATTGACCATGTCGGTGGGCTCGAGGATCTGCAGCTGCGGCGTATCCGGGTCATCGGCGATCCGCAGGAACGTTTCCGCGAAGACCCGGTACGCATGCTGCGGGCGCTTGAATTCGCCGCCCGGCTCGACTTCGACCTCGACCCGGCCGCAGATGCCGGTATTCGGCAATGCGCGCCCCTGATCGCCGAAGCCTCGCCGGCCCGGTTGCGCGAGGAACTGATGGAACTGGTCCGCCACCGGGTGGCCGGCCAGGTGCTGGCCGAGTGTCAGCGCTACGGCATGCTCGAATGGCTCGTTCCCGGCTTCCGCCTGGCGCCCGAGGCCGAGGCGCTGCTTCGGGCCATGGACGACCGCGGCGGCAAGGCGCCGGCGCCGCCCGAGGCCAAGGTGCTTGCGGCCCTGTACTACCAGGAGTTCTTCGCCGGCCTTGATCCCGAACGTGACATGAACCTGGCCGAGGTGCTCGGCCGGGCCGGCAAGCTGCTGCGCGGACATTGCCAGCACTT
>RFIO01000478.1 GCA_003695205.1 Deltaproteobacteria bacterium | reverse complement strand
GTTGGCCGGATCGATGTTGATCCAGGGCAGGTAGTTGACCTGCATATAGCCGCGCCGGCCCTGGTAGTTGACCTTGAGGGACTGGGCCAGGTCGCCGACCACCTTGGCGGCCGGGATGCGTACGCCCCAGCGCTCGAGCATGCGGTTGAAATCGTCGTTGGGTTTCAGGGCGCGACCCGGATCGCCCTGGATCGATGCTTCGCTGACAGGATCGGCGAAGACCAGAGCGTTTTTGCCCCGCATCAGGTACTGGTCGGCGGCGTACAGGGCCCCGGCGTCCAGGTAGGCCGGATGTACCAGCATCAGCACGTCGATATCGTCGGGGATCGGGTCGCCGGTTTTCGGCAGTACGCGCACCTCGAACTGCTGGCGCAGCTGATCGAGAATCAGCCAGGGCTGCTGCATCTGCAGCATGCCGCCGCCGGCGAACCCTCCCTCCATGGGGGCGCCCGAAAGAACGCCGACCACCAGTCTTTTCGGATGGCTCAACCGATAGACCAGCTGGGTCAGGTCATATTCGAGAAAACGTTCCCGCTCGGGCTGGAAGAAGGGAAGGGTCAGGTGGCGGCCATCCTGTTCGCCGACCAGGCCGAAATAGAGCGACTCACTCCCCTCGCCCAAAGGAACGCCCTGCAGGCCGAAGCGGACGGCGTCATCCTCGGCCTCTGAAAAGGGTTCCGGGTCGACCTTTTCCAGCTGGAGGTTACCGCCGGCCAGGGCGGCGTACTCCTCCAGCAGGGTCGTGACCCGGTCGGCATAGGTGGCCAGTCCCGGCGCGCTGCGAATTGCCTCCCGGCTCAGGTAGAGCTTCAGCGTCACCGGTTTGTCCAGGGACTTCAGGATGTTGCGTGTGCCCTCCGACAGGGTGTTGATTTTCTGTTCTGTGACGTCGAGCCGCCAGGAACGCAGGGAAAAGGCGGCGACGATGTTGATCAAAACGAAGACAGCCAGAGCGCCCAGCAGGGCGCCGCGGCCGAGTATTTTCTGGCGTGTCATGCGCACCTCCCTTGATCAGCTCGCCTTTTTGCGTTCAATCACCCAGGCGCCCAGGTAGAGCCACAGGGCGATGAAACTGAAGAAAAAGAGGATGTCGGCCAGGCTGATAATCCCCTTGGTGATGCCGATGTAGTGC
>RFIO01000477.1 GCA_003695205.1 Deltaproteobacteria bacterium | reverse complement strand
GTTGTAACCCCGCCGGCGTTTCTGCCGGTATAACCGCCGTAATGCTACCAGTGCGGTTGAGCGTTCGGGAAAAGATTCGCGCATTTCACAAGCTCGCCGTCCGATGCGGCCCCAGGCGCGGCACAACACCCAGCGGCCGAACAGGTCGGGTGAAAGGTCAAGGCGGTAATAGCGCTGACAGTTTCGCGAGGGGACGGATTTTTCCAGATAAAGCGTCTTCATGCCGGCCTCTGATACAAATTTCAGATAAATTGTATCATCCGATCGTTGCCCGCACCAGGATTTCGCCTGGGTTCCGGCATGAGGGTGCTGTCATGATCAAAAATCATGTTACAGAATTAGTAATTCTGTAACAGATGCTGTTGTGGGACTGACCGGCAAAACATGGTTTTCTTCTGAAAAACCATGTTAGATGACGATGATGCGGATCGGGGGCGGTATATGCGCGCGGACGTGTAAAGGGGCATTATCACTGGGAAAGTCAGAATGGCAGTAAAAAGAAGGCTTGGGGCGGGTATGCTGGCGATGGCCGTGCTGGCGACGGGGGGCGGAATGGCGGCGAGCGTGCCGGCGGTGGCGCAGCAGGATATTGCGACGGAGGCCGGGCAGGCCTTCAGAAAAAGACAGTTCGCCAAGGCCCTGAAACTGTATGAAAAGCTGGCGGAGCAGGGCGATGTTTCTGCCCAGTTCAATCTTGGCCTGATGTATGAGTTCGGTTATGGCGTGCCGGCTGATGATATCACCGCCGCCCGCTGGTACCGCCGCGCTGCCGATGCCGGATCGCCGCAGGCAATGTTCAACCTGGCGAACATGCTGGTTCAGGGTCGCGGTGTGGAACAGAATTTCGCCGAGGCGGCGGCACTGTATAAACGGGCTGCGCATCTTGATATCCCTGAGGCGGCCAATAATCTCGGCAACATGTATCTGGAGGGTATCGGCGTCGATCAGGACGATGCCGAGGCGGTCTACTGGTACAGGCTGGCGGCGGAGAAGGAGCATATTCAGGCGGAGAACAATCTTGGTCTGATGTATGAGCTTGGTCGGGGCGTGCGTCAGGATTACAAGGAGGCCGCCCGCTGGTACCGCAAATCGGCAGAGGCCGGCTTTGCCGAAGCACAGTTCAATCTCGGCAATCTCTATCTCAATGGTCATGGTGTGCCTCAGGATGACCGCGAGGCCTTCAGATGGTACGAGTTGGCGGCCAAGCAGGGACTGGCCGATGCCCAGAACAATCTCGGTGTGCTTTATGAGGAGGGCCGCGGCGTGAAGCCGGATCCGGCGGCGGCGATTGTCTGGTACCGCAAGGCGGCCGAGCAGGGCCATGTCAACGGCATGTACAATCTGGCTCTGGCGCTTGAACGCAACGGTGTCAGCGAAGAAGAAGATGCCGAAATGGTTCATTGGTACCGCAGGGCGGCGGAAGCCGGTCATCGTGATGCGCAAAACAATCTCGGCCTTCTTTTTGAAAAAGGCCGTGGCGTGCCCAGGGATTATGAGCAGGCGCGGCTGTGGTATGAACGTGCCGCCGGTCAGGGGCTGACGGCGGCGATGGTCAATCTCGGCAGCCTGTATATGGAAGGGCGCGGCGTGCCGAAGGACAGGGCGCGAGCGCTGATGCTCTATAAACGTGCCGC
>RFIO01000476.1 GCA_003695205.1 Deltaproteobacteria bacterium | reverse complement strand
GACCATGAGTTCCTCCATGGACTCAATGAACAACCGGTATCTGACCTATCGACGTCCCGAGCCGAAAGATTTAGCCCTGACTGTCCATAAGGGCTGGCAAACTGGCGCGTTGCACAGCATGCAGCACCGCTGTGGGCACGAACCGTACGGCTTGCCCACAAGCATACCAGCAAATGCCGCGCCAGCCACATCCGGAGAAGGTGGAGGCAGGATCAGTCGATCAGCTGGAGGTAGTCACGCGCCATGCGCGCCTGTTCGGAACGGGGGGCCAGTTCGATAACCTTCTCGAGTTCCCGACGGGCCTGTTCGTTCTGCTTCAGCTTGAGAAAGGCCTTGCCGAGACTGTAGTGGGCCAGCAGGTAATTGGGGGCCAGCTCGATGGCGCGCTGGTAGGAGGCGACCGCCTCGTCGTAGCGTTCGATGCCGGAGTAGGCTTCGCCGAGAAAATAATGCGCCTGCGGCAGCTGGTAGTCGTCGATGAGGGCTTTTTTGCCGCTTTCGATGGCGGCAATGTAGTCCCCCTTCTGAATCAGGGCGGCAGCCATGCCGGCCCGCGCGACGGCCGGGCGGTCAAAGAGCAGGTTGTCGGCCGCCAGGCGGAAGTGGCGAACGGCGTCGTCCCAGCGACGCATGTCGAGGTAGAGAGCGGCGATGTTGTTGTGGTACTGGGGGTTGTCGCCGTCGATTTCGATGGCCTTCAGATACTGTTCCTCGGCCAGCTGGTAGGCCTTCTTGCGGTGATAGGCCTGTGCCAGGCCGGCCCGCGACTCGGCATCGGCGGGGGCCAGCTTGACGGCTTCGAGGAATTCCTTCAGCGCCTTGGTGTCGTTCCCTTCCTGCAGGTAGGAATAGCCAAGCTGGGAATGGGCCTCGGCCGTCAGGCCATCGGCGGACTGGTTGACCGGCACGCAGGCCACAACAAGGGCGAGGCAAAGGACCAGGACAAGGCTGCGCACTGCGATTCCTTTCATGGACGACATCATCGATTCAGAGCATGGCCAGCAGCCGGCCGAGATTTTCGATGAAGCGACGGCGTTTCTGCTGCATCTCTTCGACCGTCCAGGCCGGAACGCCGTTCTTCACCGCCTCCGGGGCCGGCTCGGGCTTTACTGGCTTTTCTTCGGAATCAGCCCCCTCCGTTTCGGGAAGGCCGGTCGCCAGCGCCAGGGATTCCCACAGCTGCCGGCGCGCCGCCGGATCGAGTCGGTGAATATCGAGGTTGGCAAACAGAAAGCCGAGGGATTCGGCAAAACGGATCGCCTCGCCCAGAATCTGATTCGCCGCCTCCTTGTCGAGAGGACCGTTCTCATTGAGAAAAAAGGCGAGGCGATTGGAGGCCCTCAGATGCAGTACCACGGTGATGCGCAGGCCGCCGCGCGTCTGGAAGACGCACAGGTAGGCCCCAGCCATCTGGGAGGGGAATCCGGGCACGCTGACCTGGGCGTCACTGTGCGACTGTTCCAGGCGCACCACCTGGCGGGCATCAATGCCGAGACGGGTCAGTTTTTCATCAAGCCTGAACATCTGCCTCAGCCTATCCCTTCAAAATCCGTCAGCAACTGAAAGCGCCGGAACCTCTCTTCGACGTCCCGGTAGTCAAGGGAGCGCAGCCGGTCGAGGCTGAACTGCTCAACCACGAATGAAGCCATCACCGAGCCGAAGATCACCCCCTGGCGCAGGGCGGCCGCATCAAGATTGTTGCACGAGGCCAGGTAGCCGAGGAAGCCGCCTGCGAAGGTATCCCCGGCACCGGTCGGATCGAAAACTTCCTCGAGCGGATAAGCTGGCGCCGCGAATATGCTGTGCCGGTCGAACATCAGGGCGCCGTACTCGCCGCGCTTGACCACCAGGCTGGACGGACCCATGTCGAGGATCTTCCGGGCAGCCTTCACCAGGTTGGCTTCCCCCGCCAGCTGGCGCGCCTCGGCCTCGTTGATCAGCAGCATGTCGACCCTCTCCAGGGTCCTGAGCAATGCATCGCGCCTGCCATCGATCCAGAAGTTCATGGTATCGCAGGCAACCAGCTTCGGGCGGCGCACCTGTTCGAGAACCCGCAACTGCAGTTCCGGGTCGATATTGCCAAGAAAAACGTATTCGGCATCCCGGTAGGCCTCAGGCAGCACCGGTGAAAACCGTTCGAACACGTTCAGCTGGGTATCGAGGGTATGGGCCTCGTTGAGATCGTAGCCATATTCGCCGGCCCAGCGGAAGGTGCGCCCCGGCTGCACCTGCAGCCCCTCCAGGTCGATGTTGCGGCCGGCGAGAAAATCGATGTGCTCGCGGGGAAAATCCTCACCGACCACGGCCACCAGACTGACATCGGTGAAGAAACTGGCCGAAGTGGAAAAGTAGGTCCCCGATCCGCCCAGCACTTCCTCGACCCTGCCGAAGGGAGTCTGCACCGAATCGAACGCGACGGAACCGACAACAAGTATACCCATGACAACCCCCTGCCCTGCATGTATACCCGCAAAAGCCTCTGGCGGCAAGCGGGAGAATCAAATCATTTCACATATTTTCCGATGATAAGGTCGAGTTTTTCCCTGGTGGCGGCCGGAATCAGGGCCGGGTCGGTCATGATGGCGTGCTCCAGCGCACTGCCGCAGGCGCAGCCGCGCCCGCCGGAAAGCCGACCGACCGCCTCGGCGATGATCTTCTTGGCCAGGGCGACGTTTTTCTGGATCAGGGCCACGACCGCCTCGACGGACACATCGTCGTGTCCTTCGTGCCAGCAGTCGTAGTCGGTCGCCAGGGCGATGGTGGCATAGCAGAGCTCGGCTTCGCGCGCCAGCTTGGCCTCGGTGGCATTGGTCATGCCGATGATGTCGACGCCCCAGCCGCGATAGATGTTCGACTCGGCGCGGGTGGAAAACTGCGGTCCCTCCATGCAGAGGTAGGTACCGCCCTCGTGCACCGTGGCACCGACCTCGCGGGCAGCGCCGGCGAGCAGGTCCGCCAGGCGGGTGCAGACCGGATCGGCGAACTGGACATGGCCGACCACCCCGTCGCCAAAAAAGGTGGAGGGCCGCAGCCCCATGGTGCGATCGTAGAACTGGTGCGGAATGACGATGTGCCCGGGAACGATCTCCTCCTTCATGCTGCCGACCGCCGAAACCGAAATCACCTGTTCGACACCGAGACTTTTCAGGGCATAGATGTTGGCGCGGTAATTCACTTCGCTCGGAAGCAGCCTGTGGCCACGGCCGTGGCGCGGCAGAAAGACCAGGCGTGCTTCGCCAAGACGGCCGGTCACCAGCAGGTCGGACGGATCGCCAAAGGGAGTTTCAACCCGCTGTTCGCGCACCTCGGTCAGTCCCTCCATCTGGTAGAGGCCGCTGCCGCCGACAACTCCGATCACTGTTTCGCTCATTTCATATCCTCCTGATGGGGCACCGGTGACGCACCGGTCTCATGCTCCAGGGCCGCCTTGAGCTGACCGCAGGCCGCCAGGATGTCCTGCCCCTTGCTGGCACGTTTGACCGCTACCAGGCCGTGGTCGAGCAGGTAGCCCTGAAAGGTTTCGACATCTTCACGGCTCGGTGATTTGAAGTCCGAACCGTCATGTTCGTTGTACTGAATCAGGTTGATCTTGGCGGGAACCCCGTGCATCAGCCGCACCAGCCTTTTGGCATCCGCCAGGGTGTCGTTGATGCCGCCGAGCAGGACATATTCGAAGGTGATGCGCTCGCGCGGCTGCAGGGGATAGTCGCGGCAGGCCTGCAGCAGTTCCTCGATCGGGTAGCGTCGGTTGACCGGCATCAGCCGGTCGCGCAGCTCATTCGTCGTGGCGTTGAGAGAGACGGCAAGCCCCACCCGAATCTGGCGTCCAAGCTCCCGCATCTCCGGCACCAGCCCCGAAGTGGACAGGGTGACGCGCCGGGGTCCGTAGTTGAGCCCCTCGCCGGCATAGAGGATGCGCAGGGCCCGGACCACGTTGTCCAGGTTGTGCAGCGGCTCCCCCATGCCCATAAAGACGATATTGTTGACCGGGCCGTCGCGCCGGGCAGCAAGAACCTGGTTGACGATCTCGGCGGCCGTCAGGTTGCGCACAAGACCGAAGGTACCGGTGAGGCAGAAGGAACACGCCATGGCACAGCCGACCTGGCTGGAGATGCACAGGGTCGTCCTCCCCTCGTCCATGGGGATACGCACACTCTCGACGGTCTGGCCGTCCCCGAGACGGAACAGGTATTTTCGGGTTCCGTCACAACTGACCTGCACCTGCTCCGGTGCAAGGTCGGAGATTTCGGCCTTTTCGGCCAGGCGGGCGCGCAGATCCTTCGACAGATCGGTCATGGCCCCGAAGTCGGTTACATCGCGCTGGTAGATCCAGCGCAACAGCTGCCGGGCGCGAAAGGGTTTTTCCCCCAGGGTCGCGAGGAATTCAACCAGTTCCTCAGGGGAGAGATTTTTCAGATCGGTACGGGTCATGAG
>RFIO01000065.1 GCA_003695205.1 Deltaproteobacteria bacterium | reverse complement strand
CTGATCCAGCACCTCCTCCACCGACAGGCCGGACAGGCGGCTGAAATAATCGATCTCCACCGCGGTAAAGGCCTTGATGTGCAACCCGGCATCCACAAGATGGATGGTTCGAAGCATGTCGAGGTAGAATTCGAAGGGCAAATCCGGGTGCAAACCGCCGACAATGTGGATCTCCGTCGCCCCGGCGCTGGCTGCCTCCCGGGCCTTTTCGACCACCTGCTCCAGGGCAAGGGTGTACTCGCCCGCCCCTCCCTTTTCCCTGGAGAACGCACAGAAGGTGCAGCGGTTGACACACAGGTTGGTGTAATTGATGTGGCGGTTGACATTGAAATAGACCTTGTCGTCGTTCTTGCGCCTGTTGGCCTCGGCCGCCAACTCGCCGATGGCCAACAGGTCGGGAGACTCAAAGAGGGCAAGTGCCTCCTCCTCACTGATCCGCTGGCCGTTTTCGATTTTATTTCGAACTGAGGTATAAAGTTCGCTCATTTCGCTTATCTGAACCTCGACTGTTGCAACCTTTTTCCTTTGGCCTTTAGCCGTTATCCTGCTCCTCGCCCCAGCGCTGAAACAGCTTGTGCTCCACGCCCAGCTGGTCGAGCACCTTGCCGACGACAAAATCGACCAGGTCATCCACCGTTTCGGGCCGCCGGTAAAAACCGGGCATGGCCGGCAGAATCACGGCTCCGGCCCGGTTCAGGCGCAGCATGTTTTCCAGGTGGATAGCGTTCAGCGGGGTTTCGCGCGGCACCAGCACCAGCTTCCTGCCTTCCTTGAGTACCACGTCGGCGCAGCGCTCCAGCAGGTTCTCCGACAGCCCTGCGGCAATGCGCCCCAGGGTGCCCATGGAACAGGGACAGACGACCATAGCCGCCGGAGCGGCGGTGCCGCTGGCCACCGACGTCATGAAGTCATCGAGGGCAAAGACCGACGGGGCCTTTTTCAGATTGAGGGCCCTCACCAGCATCTCCCCCGCGCCCAGGGCATCCCCGGGAAGCAGCAGCGTTGTCTCAAGGCCGAGCACCTTGCGGCCGGCATCTGTCACGAGCACCGCAACGCTCTTGTCCGCGGCATCAAGTTGCTGGATCAGCCGCATTCCGTAGGCGGTGCCGGAGGCTCCGGTTATGGCGACAACAATATCGATCATGTCCTAGACCAGGGCATCTGTCAGGGTGAACAGGAAGATGGTCACACTGATGTAGCCGTTCATGTTGAAAAAGGCCGCGTCGAGCCGTGACAGGTCATCCGGTCGAACCAGCAGGTGCTCGTAGACCAGCAGACCGGTAACGATCAGCACGCCGACAAAATAAATCAGGCCGAGACCGGGCACCGACAGGAGTGTCAACAGCAGGATGACCATGCCGATGTGCAGCCAGCGCACCAGCTGAATCGCCTTTTCCGGACCCAGTTTCACCGGAATGGAGTGCAGTCCGGCCTGCCGATCAAACTCAAGGTCCTGCAAAGCATAAAAAATGTCAAACCCGGCCACCCAGAGCAGCACCGCCAGCCCCAGCGCGGCAACCTGCCAGCCAACATCGCCACGCAGGGCGATCCAGGCACCGATCGGCGCAGCTGCCAGGCAGATACCGAGAACGATATGCGCAAGGGCGGTAAACCGCTTGCACCATGAATAGAGAAAAAGGAAGAAAAGAGCTATCGGCGCCAGTTTGAAACAGAGCGGGTTGAGCATCCAGGCGGCCAGCAACATCAGGGCGAACGCAACCAGAACGAACGCCCAGGCCTCCAGCATGGACACGCGTCCTGTCGGGATCGGGCGGTCTGCCGTGCGCGGGTTGGCCGCGTCGATACGGGCGTCAATGATGCGGTTCAGCCCCATGGCACCACTGCGTGCCCCCACCATTGCAACGCATATCCAGAAGATTTGCCCGAAAGTCGGCCCCTGGCCACTGGTCAGCGCGGCCAAAATCATCCCCATCAAAGCGAAGGGGAAGGCGAAAATGGTGTGGCTGAATTTGATCATGTCAAGCAGGGCGACCATCTTCCCTGCCAACGATACCTGCTGCATAAGTCCGTCTCCAGGCCCGGTCGGGCGCCTGTACTGTACACCCGCGCTTTCCAGTGGGACAAGGGATCGTGAAAAAAAAATGGCGGGCCTTCAGCCCGCCGATTCCAGGTATCGCTTTCTGGTACCTTGCCCGTTCGCTATTGCTCCAGCGTTTGGGCATAGGCCAAAAGGTCGGAAATCTGTTTTTCGCCCAGGCCCGCGTCAACGACCATGGAGGGCATGTCGCTGCCCGGATGACCGAAACGTATTTTGTGCAAGGTTTCCTGCGGGTTCTTTCGCGCAAGCCACCCTACACCCTGCACCCCATCTTTTTTGCCTTTAAAATCGAGTTGGCCACCGTCCGTGCCGTGGCAGGATGCGCAATTCTCTTCGTAAAGGGGCTTTCCCCCATCGGCTTCACCCAGGGCTCTGTTATCGGAATCGACAAATTTGGCAATATCGACCTGTCCTTCAGATAAAAAGGTCGCCAGCGCCCTGATATCAGCATCGCTGAGCATCTTGCTGAAATCGTGGTTGCCACTCTTCAGCATCGGCTCGATTTTTGATGCCGGTTTGCCGGCAACCTGATAGGTCCCTTTGATGCCGGTAAAATGGGACCCCTTTGCATACCGGCCCCGGGCGCCGATGTAGTCCCAACCATGACACTCCTTGCAACGCCAGGTCGCGGCACCCTTCTTTTTTGCTGTTGCAGGGTACAGGGGGTGATTTGTCTCGGGCTTTTCCCTGCCCGCATACCATTTGTCGTAGAGCAGACCACCACGCTTGACGGACAGGTCGGCTGCAAGGGCAGATCCGGTCAAAAGCATGCCCGCGACAAGGGCTATCGCTGTCATTCGATGTTTCATTCGTGGCTCCTTCCAAAGCTTTGGGGTAATTTTTGAAATTGAAAACGGCTTTCATTTCCAACAGCTGGAAAGCCGCCGTCAAGCGTTTTTTGCCATTTGCCATTCGTATTCTATAATTGGTTTATAGCGTTGGACAAAAAGCGAGGTGCGCCATGAAAGGACAGGATGTTTTTGAAAGGATTTCAGCCACGCGCACACCCGAGGACCGTTTTATCCGCTGGTGGCGCAAGGAGAATGATTTCGTTGATTACGAACTTCTGAGTGATTTCCTCCACCGGCTGCAGGGCAACGAGGAGTTTGCCGGCTTTGAACTGCTCGACACCGACACCATGTGGACACAACTGAAACGCTTCGCCGGCGACAGGGTCCGCCGGGAGACGAGGACCCGGGGCGACTATATCATCTGGCAAAGATCCGCCGGAAAGGCCCAGGAAACTGTCCAGATGAGCTATACAGCTGAAAGCATTATGCATATCTTCAACGAGGAAACCCAGGGCATGACCCTCCATTGAAGACCTCGTTCCCTGCCCCGAAAAAAAAGAGGCCCCCTGCAGCAGCAGGGGGCCTTCTTCGATTTTTGCATTTTTGTCGGGATCAGAACAGGGCCATTTTGGCCATTTCCATGATCTTGCCAGGCACAACGCCGAGATAGAGAACGCCGACAATGGCCAGTACGATGGAAACCACGGTCCCCGGGTTCATACGCACCCAGCCATAGTCCTCCTGGGGCTCACGGAAGTACATGTACACCATGACCCGCAGGTAGTAGTACAGGGAAATGGCAGAGTTGAGAACGCCGAGGATGGCAAGCCAGATGTAACCTGCATTGATGGCTCCGGCAAAAATGTAGAACTTGCCGGCAAAACCGGCTGTGGGCGGGATCCCCATCAGGGCGAACAGGAAGATCGACATGGCCACGCCAAGGAAGGGGCGCTTGTAACCGAAACCGCTGAATCCTTCCAGGGTCAGGTTGTCTTCACCCTGCTTGCCGGCCAGTACCAGAACGGCAAAGGCGCCGATGTTCATGAAGGTGTAGGCCAGCATATAGAAAAGGATGCCGGAAATTCCGACGGCGTTGGCAGCGACCAGGCCTACCAGAGCATAGCCGGCGTGCGCGATGGAAGAGTAGGCCAGCATGCGCTTGATATCGGTCTGGTAGATGGCGGTTACGTTGCCAATAAACATGGTGAGCACGGCCAGCATCCAGAGCAGACTCGACCAGTCAGCCTGCAGACCGCCGAGTCCGAGAATCAGGATGCGCACCAGTGCGGCAAAGGCAGCTGCCTTGGGACCGGCACTCATGAACGCCGTAACCGGCGTGGGAGCCCCCTGATAGACATCGGGTGTCCACATGTGGAAAGGCACCACGGCGATCTTGAACAGGAAACCGACAGCAAGCAGCAGCATACCGGCAATGGTCATCGGATTCTGCAGCATCTTGCCGTGGGCCGAAAGGTAGAAGCCGATATCGGCGATATTGGTGGTGCCGGCGACCCCGTACAGCAGGGCGGTACCATAGAGCAGGAACCCGGTCGAAAAGGCGCCGAGCAGGAAATATTTCAGGCCGGCTTCATTGGACCGCAACTGCCCGCGGAACAGGCCTGCGAGCACGTAGAGGGAAATCGACAGGACCTCGAGACCGAGGAAAACAGTCATCAGGTCGGTGCCGGAGGCCATCCACATGGCCCCTGCGGTGGTGAACAGCACCAGCGGGTAGAATTCTCCGACCGGGTACCCCTCACGATGCAGGTAGTCATCGGACATCAGCACCGTCAGGAAGGCGGCAATCAGGAAAATGACGTTGAAAAATGTGGCGAAATTATCGAGCGCCACATGGCCTGCAAACCCGAGTTCGGGATGATTCCAGGCCCTGAGGGTGACAACGAAGGTCACGGCGAGGCCAAGCAGGCTGATCAGCGAAGCCGCCGTGGTCTTGCCGCGCGGCATGAAGACGTTGATCATCAGCAGAAACATGCCAAAGCAGCACAGCACCAGCGAGGGCATGATCGCCGCCATGTTGACGTTCTGCAGAGCCATTTGCACCAGGTTTTCCATCGAAATGCTCCTTGGGAAGCTTGTCTAACGGCCTCCGCCGTGTTTAGTCAACTTCGGGCTGTGCCGGCTGGACAACCTCGACAGCAGCAACCTGCTGTTTGCCCTTGATCTGACTGATCAGCTGCTCAAGGGCGGGGTTCATCTTCTCGAGGAAGGTGTTGGGGTAGACCCCGATCCAGAAGACGAACAGCAACAGGGGCAGCATCAGGACAACCTCGCGCAGGTTCAGATCCTTCAGCTCCTTGTTGGCGGGGTTCTTCAGCTCGCCGAACATCACCCGCTGGAACATCCACAGCATGTAGACGGCTGCGAAGATGACGCCGGTGGCGGCGAAGACGGTGAACCAGCGCAGTTCACTTTCAAAGGCACCGATCATGATCATGAACTCGCCAATGAAACCGTTGGTCCCCGGCAGGCCGATCGAGGAGAAGGTCACAATCATGAAAATGGTGGCGAAGACCGGCATCTGCTTGGCGATTCCGCCGAATTCGGCGATCAGCCTGGTGTGTCGACGCTCATAGATAAAACCTACGATAAGGAAGAGCGCGCCGGTCGAAATGCCGTGGTTGATCATCTGCAGCATACCGCCGGCCATACCCTGAAGGTTCAGGGCGAAGATGCCGAGCATGACAAATCCGAGATGGCTGACGGAGGAATAGGCAACCAGTCGCTTGACGTCCTCCTGCACCATGGCTACCAGTGCGCCATAGATGATGCCGACAACGGCAAGAAACGCCAGCACCGGGAGGCACTGCTGCAGGGCGTCAGGAAAGAGCGGCATGGCGAAACGCACGTAGCCGTAGGTACCCATTTTCAGGAGAATGGCAGCCAGGATAACCGAACCGGCGGTCGGTGCGTCAGTATGGGCATCAGGCAGCCAGGTGTGCACCGGGAACATCGGCACCTTGATGGCAAAGCTGAAGGCGAACGCAAGGAAGAGCCACAGCTGGTACTCAGCCGGAATGTTCAGCTGGTAGAAATGGGTGATGCTGAAGCCCTTGTCGAAGGGCACCCCGCTCTTCAGAGCGAAATAATAGACGAAGATGATCGCCACCAGCATCAGAAGAGAACCGACCGCGGTGTAGATGAAGAACTTGATCGCGGAGTAGATCCGTTTGGCGCCGCCCCAGATCCCGATGAGGAAGTACATCGGAATCAGCATCAACTCCCAGAAGACGTAGAACAGAAACAGGTCCAGGGAGATGAAGGCGCCGAGCATGGCGGTTTCAAGCAGCAGCAGCAGTGCCATGAAACCCTTGACGTTCTTCTCAACCGCCTGCCAGGTTGACAGAACGGTGATCGGCATGATGAAGGTGGTCAGCAGCACCAGCCAGAGGCTGATGCCATCGATTCCGACGTTGTAGTTCATCTGGAAGTAGTCACCGATACTGATCCACTGGGCAAACTCGCCGTAGTGCATACCGCCCGAGGTCTTGAACACCGGATCAAATGCCAGCGGCAGGCTGATACAGAAATTGATCAGGGTGAAGACCAGGGTCAGGCCCTTGAGCAGCCCGTCGTTCTCACGCGGGATCAGTAGGACGACGATCATTCCCAGCAGCGGGAAGAAGGTCATCAGGCTCAGAAGATGCTCGGACATGAAACTCGCTCCTTGCGTTGCGCTTTGTCGATGAAGCCCGAAATCCGGGAAATCAGACGATGTAGACGGCGACGATAATGACCGCACCGATGACCATGGTCATGGCGTAGCCGTGAATCTGCCCGGTCTGCCAGAACCGCAGGGCACGGCTGAAGCCCTGCACCAGCCATCCGGCCCCATTGACGATGCCGTCGATGATCGGCAGGTCAAAGCCCTTCCAGCAGTACCGGCCCAGACGCTTGGTCGCATTGACAAAAAGGCCGTCGTACAGCTCGTCAACAAACCACTTGTTGAAAATGGCGACATAGAGCCAACGGAACCTGGCCACCAGAGCCTTGGGCGCCTCGGGGTTCTTCACATACATCAGCCAGGCGAGGAAGATGCCCACGAGGGCGACACCAATGGAGGCGCCCATCAGCGGGAACTCATAGGCATGCAGGGAGTGCTGGCTGTGAATACCGAACATCTCCTGGGTGTGCTCGAAAACGGGAGCAAGGAAGTGCTCGAAGTGGTTGGCACCTCCCAGGGCCTTGGGAATACCGATCCAGCCACCGACCAGGGCCAGAAGGCCGAGGACGATCAGCGGAAGGGTGATGACGAAGGGAGACTCATGCACGTGGTCCTTGGCCCGCTCGTCGGTACGCTGCTCGCCGAAGAAGGTCATGAAGACGAGGCGGAACATGTAGAAGGCGGTCATGCCGGCAGCGGCAAAACCGATCAGCCAGAGAATCCAGCCGCCGCGGGTCGAGGAGAAGGCCCACCAGAGAATCTCGTCTTTGGAAAAGAAGCCCGACAGGCCGGGGATGCCGGCGATCGCCAGGGTGGAGACGAAGAAGGTCAGGAAAGTGATGGGCATCTTCTTCCGCAGCCCGCCCATGTTGCGCATATCCTGAGGATCATCATGCAGGTGGGCATGATGATAGGCATGATGCATGGCGTGGATGACCGAACCTGAGCCGAGGAACAGGCAGGCCTTGAAGAACGCGTGGGTCATCAGGTGGAAAATGCCGGCCGAGAACGCGCCAACACCCATGGCCAGGAACATGTAGCCGAGCTGGGAGACGGTCGAGTAGGCCAGAACGCGCTTGATATCGTTCTGGGCCAGGCCGATCGAGGCGGCAAAGATAGCCGTGGCGGCACCGACAATGGCGACTACCATCATGGTGTCGGGAGCCATGGCGAACAGACCGTTCATACGACCGATCATGTAGACGCCCGCGGTGACCATGGTCGCGGCATGGATCAGGGCCGAAACCGGAGTCGGACCTTCCATGGCGTCGGGAAGCCAGGTATAGAGCGGAATCTGGGCCGACTTGCCGGTGGCACCGAGGAAGAAGCAGAGGGTGACGATGGTCACCACGGCACCGCCTGCCGGCAACAAATGGGCGTGTTCGGCGATCTTGGTGAACTGCACCGTCCAGATTCCATGCTCGCCAAGGGCCCAGAACAGGGTGAACAGGCCGATCAGGAAGCCGAAATCACCGACGCGGTTGACGACGAAAGCCTTCTTGGCGGCGTCGCCGGCACTCTTCTTCTCGAAGTAATAGCCGATCAGCAGGTAGGAGCACAGGCCAACGCCTTCCCAACCGACGAACATGACCAGGGCGTTGTTGCCCAGCACCAGCATCAGCATCGAGAAGCAGAAGAGGTTCAGGTAGCTGAAGTAGCGATAGAACCCTTCCTCGCCGTGCATATAGCCGTTGGAGTAGAGGTGGATCAGCGAACCGACGCCGGTCACCACCATGATCATTACCCCGGAGAGCGGATCGAGCAGGAAGCCCCAGTCGATCTGCAGCTTGCCGGCGCTCATCCACGAGGCGATGATCACTTCATGCACCTTCTGCGAATCGCCCAGCAGGCGGAAGAAGAGCATGCAGGAGACCACGAACGACAGCGCGATGGCACCCGTCGCGATGGTTCCGATCACCTTCTCATTCTTGATCTTCTTGCCCAGCAGGCCGTTGATGACACTGCCGACGAGCGGGAAGAAGGGAATGAGCCAAATCAGACTGTAATCTTGCATTGACCTCTATCTCCTCTCGGATCACTGAAAACGACGGACAACCGGCCTACCACTTGAGCAGGTTGACGTCATCGACCTCGATGGTCTCCTTGTTGCGGAAGAAGGTAATCATCAGCGCCAGACCGACGGCCGCCTCGGCGGCAGCCACCGCCATGACGAAGAAGACGAAGATCTGGCCGTCCATGTTGCCAAGATGGCTGGACAGGGCGATGAAGGAGAGGTTGACCGCGTTCAGCATCAGTTCGATGCACATGAAGATGACAATGGCGTTACGCCGGGTCAGCACCCCGAAGGTTCCCATGGCGAACAGGATCGCGCTCAACACCAGATAATGGCCTACGGTGATCATCTCTATCTCCTGTCTTCAGCTCAGACTTCTTTTTTCGCCAGAATGACGGCGCCAACGATCGCCACCAGCAGCAGGATCGAGGCAATTTCAAAGGGCAGCAGGAAGTCGACGAACATCGCCTTGCCGATCAGGGCCGTATGCCCTTCGCGCAGGACCACGTCCTTGCTGATGTTGCCGACGGCGCGGGCGGTATCACCCCGCTGAATAAACAGAATGCTGACCAGCAGAACCAGGGTTCCACCTATGGCACCCCAGGCGATATGAGTCGGCTTCTTGTGCGGTTCGACCCCCATGTTCAGCAGCATGATGACAAAGAGGATCAGAACCATGATTGCGCCGGCGTAGACCATGATCTGGATGGCCGCCATGAAGGGCGCATGCAGCATCACGTAAAAGACGGCCAGGCAGAAGAAGGTGTTGACCAGAGCCAGAGCACTGTTCACCGGACTCTTGGCCGTCACGACGATCAGGCCCGACAGGACGGCAACCAGGGCCACAAGGTAGAAAAAGAGAACTTCCATGGGTCAACACTCCTATTTGGTATTGAGCAGCCGCTGCTTGTCGAAAACGAAATCGGACCGGTGGTAATTGGCCAGCTCGTAGTTGCCGCTCATCTCGATCGCCTCAACGGGGCAGGCCTCGACACAGTAGCCGCAGAAGATACAGCGCAGCAGGTCGATCTGATAGACCTTCGGGTATTTTTCGCCCTTTTCGTTTTCGGCCGACTCAACCGTGATGCACTTGGCCGGGCAGACCGTCGGGCACAGATAGCAGGCGACGCACTTTTCCCGGTCCTGGGTGGGGACAAGACGGTGCAGGCCCCGGAAGCGCTCCGACGGCTGCAGCTTGACCTTGGGATACTGGACCGTGGTCGAATGTCCGGGCAGAAGGTGCTTGAAGGTAATGCTCAGCCCTTGAATGAACTCTTTAATCATCAGTCTGTACCTCGTCGACAGGTTGAAAGCCTACTGCTGCAGAACCACCACGATG
>RFIO01000475.1 GCA_003695205.1 Deltaproteobacteria bacterium | reverse complement strand
GCCGCAACTTTTCGGTCGTGGTCGTGGCCGAAGGGGCAATCCAGAAGGAAGGAACCCGCGTGGTCAAGGTGGCCGCGGACGACAACGCGGGAATCGAGCGCCTTGGCGGGATCGGCGCCGTCGTCGCCCGGCAGATCGAAGAGGGACTAGGCATCGAAACCCGTACCGTGGTGCTCGGCCACGTCCAGCGCGGCGGCACCCCGACCCATACCGACCGCATTCTCGGCTCCCGTTTCGGGGTGCGCTGTGTCGAACTGATACGAAACAGGGAATTCGGCAAGATGGTCGCCCTCAAGGGCCAGGAGATAGCCGCCGTGCCGGTGGAAAAGGCGATCGACAACCTGCGCCTGGTCGACCCCGCCAGCCAGCTGGTGCGCACCGCCGAGGCCCTCGGTATCTGCTGCGGACGCTGAATGATTCACCGGGCCCGGTAGATGACGATTCCCGGCTTGCCTCGCAGATAGGCGGTCAGTTCGTCATCCGTAACCTGCATCACGCCTGGGCGCGATGAGGCGTGCCGCAAAGCCCAGCTGCCGCCGGCGGCGGGCACCAGCAGGCCGACGTGACTGACGTCTAGGCCGTCCTTTTCACTGTAGATCCCGATGAAATCGCCCGGCCTCAGGCTGGCCAGCACTGTTGCATCCAGCGCGCCGGTCGGCAGGTAGCGAATGGCTCTCTGCACGACCGGCAGGCCCTCCAGCCATTGGGAGCCGTCGGCCTTCCTGTTGAGATTTTTGACAACCGTCCGGTGCCGATTACGCCCCACCTCCGAGGTTACATCGACGGCCACCGGATCATCGTCGGCAATCCAGTCGCTGAAAAAGTGCCGGCGGTTTTCATAGGAGACCCTGCCCTGACGGTATCGGACCTGTCGCAGCTGATCCAACAGATCTGCAGCCGCATCACAGCGGCGCAGTGCCTCAAGCAGGTCGAGAAAGGTGAAGCAATCGAGGCCTGCCAGATCGAGAACCAGACGTTCATCCGTTTCCGGCCCGCCAACCAGGGAATGAGCCATGTAGGGTGTTCCAAGAAACGGTCGAGACAGGATCACCAGTCGCTCTCCGGACCCAACCACGTTGCGGCTCTTAACGATCAGCCGGTCCAGGTTCGTGAAACTCCAGCGCCCCAGGTTGACCAGCGACGCACTACTTGCAGCCCTGGCGGGCGTACAGACCAAGGAGACCAAAACAATCATGACGGGAAGGATTTTAAGCAACATACAGACCTCTCTTCCCTTTATAGACGGGCGCATTCCCGACTGGCAAGCATGGCCCAACTACAGCCACCGGTCCGGTTGTATTTGCTCAACATTAACGATACATTGTCGACAACATTCTCCCAACGTCTTTGGAGCCCTTCCCCGTGAACGTCTTCATCATCTCCCCCAGTTACCTGATGCAAAAGAAGCGGGATTTCACCGCGGCCCTCAGGCAGCTCAGGGCCCTCGGTTTCAAGGTCATCAACCCCGACTTCCCGACAGTCCTCCCCTCCCCCCGGGAGAAGGCCGAGCAACTGCACCGGGCCTTCACCGACCCGACCATCGACCTGATCCTCGCCCTGCGCGGCGGCTACAGCGCCATGAAGGCCCTCCCCTTCATCGACTTCGAACTGATCAGGCGCCACCCCACACTGCTGGCCGGGTTCAGCGACCTGAGCGCCCTGCTCAATCCGATATACGAGCGCACCGGGATGGCCACCCTGCACGCGCCGATGGTCATCAACCTCGACAACCCGAGCGGCTTCACCACCCGGTCGCTGATGAACGCCGTATCCGGCTACCCACAGCGGAACCTGTTTCGCGGCGCCCGGGTCAGGGTTTACCGTCCTGGTCGCTCCCGCGGCACCCTCAAGGGCGGCAACCTGATTACCCTGACCGCGCTTTTGAAGACCGACTGGGAAATCGACACCGAGGGGGCGGTCCTCTTCTTCGAAGATGTCGACGAGTTGCAGCACGAAGTCGACCGCTATCTCACCCAGTGGCTCCTGGCCGGAAAGTTCGCTGGTATCAGCGGCCTGATCCTCGGCGACTTCCGCGGCATCCGCAACCGCAAGGTCTATGACATCCTTGCCACGCAGATGGAACTGGACGTCCCGGTGGTGCATTGCCCCAACATCGGCCACGTCACCGACAAGCTCACCCTGCCGGTCGGCGCGGAGGTCGAGCTGGACACCGAAGAAAAAAGGCTTGAGATCAAACAGATGAACTTTCCGGGAGGCAATCGATGAATGTCCTCTGGCTCCTGATGACCTGCGTCAGCATCCTCTTCGCCATCTTCACCGGGCACCTGGAAGAATTCACCAGGGCGATCTTCGACGGAGCCAAGGTTGCGGTCGAGGTCTCCCTCTACCTGCTCGGCATCGTCTCGGTCTGGATGGGCATCACTCGAATCCTCGAGGACGCCGGGCTGATTCATCGCATCGCCCACCTGTTCCGGCCGCTCATCTGCCGCCTGTTCCGCGACATCCCCGACGACCACCCGTCGATCACCGCCATCACCCTGAACGTGCTCGCCAACCTGTTCGGCCTCGGCAATGCCGCCACCCCGCTTGGCATCCAGGCGATGCAGGACCTCGATGAACTCAACCCGGACAAGGGAACCATCACCCCGGAGATGATGACCTTCATCGTTCTCAACACCGCCAGCATCCAGCTGATCCCCTTCTCGGTCATCGGCATCCTCGCCAGCTATGACCACCCCAACCCGGCCACGGTGGTGCTGCCGGTCCTCATCTCCACCGCGATCTCGGCCATGACCGCGCTGCTGGTGCTGGCTGCCTTCCGGAGGGTGTTCCGATGATCGAAAGACTCGAATACCTGTCGCTGCTGATCATCCCACTGTTCATCCTCTTCACGGTCCTCTATGGCACGCTGAAGAAGGTGCGGGTCTATGACTCCTTCGTCGAAGGGGCGAAACAGGGGCCGGGGATCATCCTCAGGATATTTCCCTACCTGCTGACCATCTTCGTCGCCATCAAGGGGTTCCAGGCCTCGGGCGCCTTCGACCTGCTGCGGGATGGTTTCTACGCCCTGTTCGGCTTTCTCGGCGTCCCCATCGAGGCTGTCTCGATGGCGATCATGAAACCCCTCTCCGGCAGCGCCTCGACCGCCCTGTTCACTGATATCGTCAAAACCACCGGCCCCGAATCGATCGCCACCCACATGTCGGCGGTGATCATGGGCAGCGCCGAAACCACCTTCTACGTCCTCGCCGTCTACCTCGGCGCCGTCGGCATCCGCAAGACCCGCTACCTGGTGCCGGTCTGCCTGGTGGC
>RFIO01000474.1 GCA_003695205.1 Deltaproteobacteria bacterium | reverse complement strand
GTCTTCATGCATTCGGCCGCCCTTGAACTGGCGCGGGAACTGGTTAACTTGCCTCAAGAGGCTGTCGACCCGCTGGCGGTACTGTCGCTGAATGACGGGCAAAGACGGATTTTGTCGGGTATTCTTGAAAAGGACCGGGCGCGTCTGGGCGAAGAACCCGATGCCATGCTGGCCGAGTGCTGTCGCAGGCTCGAAACCGAGCGCCTCCGAAGGCGCGACCGGGAACTCTCGCGACTGATTGCCGAGGCTGAGAAGGGCGGCGACCAGGCCGCGAGAAACGATTTGCTCAGAGAAAAACAGGAAATCAGCCGCAGGCTCAAGGCCGGGCTGACCTGAATCATACGGCCGCCGGTGGGCGGAACGAGGAGAACGCAGGGAATGTCGAAAAAAAGCTCGATGGATGAAGTTCAGCAGCTGATCGATCTGGGCAAGGAGAAGGGCTTCCTGACCTATGACGAGGTCAATGATGTCCTGCCGTCCGATGTCATTTCTTCCGAGCGGCTCGATGATGTCATGAGCCTGTTCGGTGAGCTCGACATCGAGGTGGTCGATTCCGAGAACCAGGCCACCTCGCACAAGAAACGCTCCGGTGATGAGGAGGAGAGTTCCCGTTACGACGAAGACGAGGAGTTCGAGGCTGGTTCGGTCGGCCGGACCAGCGACCCGGTCCGCATGTACCTGAGGGAGATGGGACAGGTTTCCCTGCTGACCCGGGAAGGGGAGGTCGAGATCGCCAAGCGGATCGAGGAGGGCGAAGCCCAGGTGACTCGCGTGGTGCTCAAGACTCCGATCGCCTTCCGGGAGGTGGTCGGCCTGGGGGAACGGCTCGCCAAGGGGCAGATCAGCGTTGCTGAAATCACCAGGGACTATGATGAGGAAGAGGGGAGCGAGGCGGCCCAGAAACAGCATGAACGGGTTTCCGGCCTGATGTCGCAGATCGCCGAACTCAATGGCAGGCTGGTCGAGAAGAAGGAGAGCCTGCTGACCGCCAAGTTGAGCAAGAAGGATCGCGCCGCCCTGGAGGAGGAGTGCGCCGCCCTGCGCGAAGAGATTGCCGAGCTGCTGCGCCAGGTGCGTCTCAAGGATCACCAGGTTGCCAAGATCGTTGACCGGCTCAAGGATCTCGGCCAGCAGGTCAAGAAGGGGCAGCAGGAGGTTCTGGCCTGCGAGAAGGAACTTGGCCGTCCGCTCAAGGAGATTCAGCCGCTGCTGAAGAAGATGCGCAAGAGCGACGAGGAGGCCCTGGCGATTTCAAAGGAACTCGGCGTGCCGGTCGATACCCTGCTGGTGGTGGAAAAACGTCTCAAGGCGGCCGAACGCAAGTTCCTCAAGGTCCAGGAGGAATCCGGATTCCAGCCCGAGGAACTGGTCGAATCGCTCAAGGAGGTGCAGAAGGGTGAGTGGAAGGCCAAGCAGGCCAAGACCGAGCTGGTCGAAGCCAATCTGCGCCTGGTCGTCTCCATTGCCAAAAAGTACACCAACCGCGGCCTGCAGTTCCTCGACCTGATCCAGGAAGGGAACATCGGCCTGATGAAGGCGGTCGACAAGTTCGAGTACCAGCGTGGCTACAAGTTTTCCACCTACGCCACATGGTGGATCCGTCAGGCGATCACCAGGGCGATCGCCGACCAGGCCCGCACCATCCGTATCCCGGTCCACATGATCGAGACCATCAATAAGCTGATCCGCACCAGCCGCCAGCTTGTCCAGGAGATGGGGCGCGAACCGACCCCGGAGGAGATCGCCGAGCGCATGGAGCTGCCGCTGGAAAAGGTGCGCCGGGTGTTGAAGATCGCCAAGGAGCCGATCTCGCTCGAAACGCCGATCGGCGAAGAGGAGGATTCCTCGCTGGGGGATTTCATCGAGGACAAGGGGGTGGTTTCCCCGCTGGAGGCGGTCATCAAGAGCAACCTGGCCGATTCGACCTCCAAGGTGCTGGCCACCCTGACTCCGCGCGAGGAGAAGGTTCTGCGCATGCGCTTCGGCATCGGCGAAAAATCGGATCATACCCTCGAGGAGGTAGGCCAGGATTTCCAGGTCACCCGCGAGCGCATCCGGCAGATTGAAGCCAAGGCCCTGCGCAAACTGCGTCATCCGAGCCGGGCCAAGCGGCTGAAGAGTTTTGTCGACACCACCGAGTGAGCCGGCTCGGGGGTTGACAGGTGCCCTCATCAGTCATAAACTGCACTTTCGTGTCTTGCCGGGCCTATAGCTCAGTTGGCAGAGCCACCGGCTC
>RFIO01000473.1 GCA_003695205.1 Deltaproteobacteria bacterium | reverse complement strand
TGCAGGCCCAGCATCATGGCAAGGGCGAGCCCGGAAATGAACAGCACCTGACCGATTGCCGGATGCGGGTCGGCGTTCAAACCGCCGAAAATTTGCGAAAGCGAAGTGACCTGTGCCGTCATTGCGCCGGCCATCTCCAGAGCGAAGACGAAGACGCGCACAAGGGAGCCGGTGATCAGCCCCGCCACGACCTCGGAAAGGACCAGGGATCCGGGATCCTTCCCGCCATTCGGGATTGTTGGTGCCACGGAGGGCAAAATCAGCAAGGTGAATACAATTGCGAGTGCAAGGCGAATTCGTACCGGAATGCTCCTTTCTCCAACGGCCGGGAACAGAGCCATGGCAGCCCCTACTCGCAGGAAGACGACGAACGCTACAGCCAACCAGACTTGAGCGAGATCCAAGATGCCGGAGAGTTCGATTATCATGCGGCGACCAATCCCAGAAGCGACGGGCGCGCTTCCATGCCGATTTCCTCGAATGAAAGGACCGGGTTGGACAGACCTTTTGCCGCGAGCACCGTGTGCAGAAAGCGCCGGCGTCGGCTCGAGGCCACCACGGCCGGGAAGGACCCGTTCTCGCCTGCTTGCGCAATTTTTTCGGCGAGGCCATCGGCCAGGCGTGTAAACACCGAAGGCGGCAGAGCAATGTCAGGAATGCCGCGGTCGTTATCCAATTGATGTTGCGCGAAAATGTCTTCCCATTCCGATGCGAGTTGAACGAGCGGCAGCGTGCCGTCGGGCCTCTGAAGCTCTGACACGAGCTGAAACCCGAGCCTTTGGCGCACATGTTCGCAGACAAGTTCCGGCGAGTTGGAATGGGGCCGAACTTCGGCGATGGCCTCAAGAATCAGCGAAAGGTTCCGGATCGAAACGCGCTCTTCCAAGAGCAGCCTCAGCACCGACAAGAGCAGTTCCATCGGCACTTTTTCGGGTACGAGATCGTCAAGAAGTTTCCTGTTTGCATCAGCGCGGGCCGGATCGGAGAGGTTGGTGAATTCATCGAGCAACCGAGCCAGGGCCTTGCGTGTGAGCAAGCGCGAGAAATTGCGCTTGAGGACTTCCAGGAGGTGGGTTGCAAGCACCTCGGTCGGGGTCACGACGGTAATGCCCTGCACAGCGGCATCTTCTTGCTCTGAAGGCGAAATCCAGCGCGCAGGGGCGCCATAGACGGGTTCCTTGACATCCTCGCCGGGCGGGATGTCTGCCTCATCTCCGTTGAGAATAGCGAGAGTCTTGTCGGGGCGTAGCCGATCTCTTGCCCGTTCCACACCATGGATACGGATCGTGTAAGTGCCGGACGGCAGGGTCGGGTCATCCGTGAGCCGGATCTCGGGAAGGATCAGGCCGTACTGCGTGGCCACATGCCTGCGCATGTTCCAGATCCGGGCGTCGAGGCCCGTCGCCGGATCAAGGACCATCGCGACAAGGTCGGGCGCGAACTGAACGTGGATATCGTCGAGGTCGAGGATGTCGCCGATGGATTCGTGTTGCTCCTGCTGGCTTTCCTGCTCGGCAGCCAGGTCATCGGCGTCTTGGTTGATTTGCCTGCGACGCGCGACAAAAAAGGCTGCTGCGCCCAACCCGATCCCGCCGAGCATGAACGGGACAAATGGAAGACCTGGGACGAAGCCGAACAGGGCCATCAGAACTGCGACCGTTGCCAAGGCGGCAGGATGGCCGCCCAACTGGGCGAACAATGTCAGGTCGGTCGGGCCGGAAGTGCCGCCGCGCGCCAGAAGGAGGGCGGAGGCGATCGATATGATGACCGCAGGAATCTGACTGACCAATCCGTCGCCTACCGTCAGGATTGCGTAAGTTTCGAAGGCGCGACCTACGTCCATTCCATGGACCGCGACCCCCATGATGAGGCCCATTACCATGTTGAGCATGGTGATCAGAAGCCCGGCGACCGCATCACCCTTGACGAATTTCGAAGCGCCATCGAGCGAGCCGAAGAATGTTGTCTCGGCCTGCTCCCGCTCGCGTCGAGCTTTCGCTTCTTCATGGGTGATCGCGCCGGAGGAAACGTCGGCGTCGATGGCGAGCTGTTTGCCCGGCATCCCGTCGAGGGCGAACCGAGCGCCAACTTCGGCCATGCGGCCAGCACCCTTCGTGATCACGATAAAATTCACGATCAGAAGAACGCCGAAGACAACGAGCCCGAGGAAGATGCTTCCGGACATCACGAAATTCGCAAATCCCTCGATAACATGGCCGGCCGCGCCGGTGCCGGTGTGGCCATTGCCAATGATCAGTTTTGTCGATGAAACATTGAGGGACAGCCGCAACATGAGCGACGCGAGCAGCACCGTGGGGAACGCCGAGAAGTCAAGCGGGCGCTCGATGAAAAGGGTGATGGTAAATATGAGGATCGCCAAGGCGAACGATGCGGCCAGCCCGACGTCGAGAACCCAGGATGGCATGGGCAGAATCATCATGACGATGACTGCCATCAAGGCTAGCGCCAGGAGGATCGTCGGGCGAAAGATCAAGTTCAGGGATGCCGGCATGTCTCGGTTCAACCCGTTTCGTCGATGTCAAAAAGAGGAGCGGCGGGAGCTTTACCCCCATCCGGAACCAGCGACCCGAGCTTTCCCGCGGATCCGCCGCGGAAAAACGGAAAATTGTTGGTCCGTGTGGGCGGGCGGTCTTGCGCGGTCGAAGCTGCCGCATCGATTGAGGCCAATTCGGCCCCTTTGTCGTCTACTTTGAGCACGCGGGCGAGATTTCGTGAAAACCGCGCCGTATATTTTTCTGCCAGTTCCGGCGTTCGGGAGTGATAGCGCCCCACAGCTTGCATCCAGTCCCCCGACTCGGCGTAAAGTTCTTGAAGAAATTTGGCGGCATATCGAGCGTTAGCGACCGGCTCAAGCATTTGTTCGAGAGACGAGAACGCATTGTGGTGCCAGCGATAATTTATCTGGAAGCACCCGACGTCGAAGTTTTTCTTGCCATCGGCGAGCGTGGCCACAACGAACGCTTGCGCCTCCCGGGCGCTATTTAACCAAACGCCTCTCCCACCGACGTTTACCGCCCACGGCCAAGCGGAATGAGTATCGTTGCGGGTTCTTCCGCTTTCTGTAAGCGCGACCGCCTTCAATACCGATACCGGCACCCCGGATTCCTGAGCCGCAATTTCTGCCGCAGAATCGCACAGAGCGGACGCATCCGAGCCCTCCTCCGAAAGTGCCTGTCCGGGAACGATTGACAGGATAGCGAAAGGGATCCCCAGCAGAGAGAATTTTT
>RFIO01000064.1 GCA_003695205.1 Deltaproteobacteria bacterium | reverse complement strand
CCGGGTCAATCTGGCTCCCCGAGCAAGACTCGAACTTGCGACAGGGTGGTTAACAGCCACCTGCTCTACCAACTGAGCTATCGGGGATCAGGCTCCATCTCTGACGGAGCGAACGAATTTATACACCGGGGCAGAAACGCTGTCAACCCCGAAAAAAACACATCCTCTGCATCGAAAAGCGGGGCCTTCAAAAGCCTGCTCAACCGCCCTTTTTAAGCTCCAGCAGAATCAGCTTGGCAACCGCCTTGACCGTCTCGAAGACCCCCTCGCCGGTGGTGGCGCAGGCCTCGAAATCAGGGACCCCCTTTGTGTTGAGCAGCCGCCGCAGCTCCTCGACCGGGGTCACGTTGGGCAGATCGCGCTTGTTGTACTGAATGACAAAGGGCAGGTTGTCGAGCTGGTAGCCCTGTTCCTCGAGATTCTCCTCGAGATTGATCAGGCTCTCGATGTTTGCGTCGAGCCGTTCCTCCTGGGAATCGGCGACAAAAACGACACCGTCCACCCCCTTGAGGATCAGTTTGCGCGAGGCATCGTAGAAGACCTGGCCAGGCACGGTGTAGAGATGGAACCGGGTCTTGAACCCGCGAATCTCTCCCAGGGCAAGGGGCAGAAAATCGAAGAACAGGGTCCGTTCGGTCTCGGTGGCCAGGCTGATCATCTTGCCTTTGGCCGCCGGGTCGGTCTTCTGGTAGATGTACTGCAGGTTGGTCGTCTTGCCGCACAAACCGGGCCCGTAGTAGACGATCTTGCAGTTGATCTCGCGCGAGGCGTAGTTGATGAAGGACATGGCCCGCTACCCCCTCACTTGAACAGGTTGTCGATGTCGTCGTCGGTGATCTCGGCGAAGGGGCTCTGGGAGGCGCCTGCCTTTTCCATCGCCTCCGACTTTCGGGTCAGTTCTTCGAAAATACGGGTCAGCTCGTCGCTGGCCTTCTTGACCCGCAGGCGGACAAGCCCGAGGGAGGAGCGCTGGTCGAAGATAACCACAAGGATAACCCGCTGGGCGACGATGGAGATATGGATGTTGTCCTTCTCTCCCTCGTGAAAGAGGATGGAGAACTCCTTCTCGCCGATCAGCTTGGCCAGACCACCGGTGGCGGCAATATTGCCGGCGGTCAGTGATGCCAGACTGGTGGTATCGAGGTGTTCGGTCTCACCGGTGGCGGCGATCAACTGGCCGTTCTTGTCGACCAGAAAGATAACCTTGGAATTCGATTCCCTCAGCAACTTCGCCAGTACGGCGTTGATCTGCTGAAGTTCCTCCTCATACATGACAAAGGGAGAACTGTGGTTCCCGATCATGTGCAGGCTCCTTGGGCAGGTTTGCGCATCCAGCGTTATATAGCATCAAACCCCTTGACGGGCAAGGCATT
>RFIO01000472.1 GCA_003695205.1 Deltaproteobacteria bacterium | reverse complement strand
GGCCTGCGCCACCCTGCCCGCGGTCAGATGGCCGTCAAACAGGTTGAAGCTGACCTGCAGCCCAGCCAGCCAGGAATCGCCCTCGCCTCCGGTTTCGCCCCCCTGATCGAACTGGTAGCTGGCGACGCCATCGACGGTCGGCAGGTAGCCGCCGCGAGCCTCCCTGACCTGGGCTGTCGCCGCGGCCAGTTCGGCTTCGATGCGCTCAAGCTCAGGGCGGCGGCTGATGTCCGGCTGGTCCGGAACCACCGGCGCGGGTGATTCGGACGCCAGCACCACCTCTCCCTCGGGCAGCCCCAGAAGACGCAGAAAAATCCTCCGGGCCAGCTGGTCATCGTGCTGGGCCTGGATGAGATTCTCCCTTGCCTGCGACTCCTGCACCTCCAGGTTGAGCAGGTCGACCCTGAGCAGGTCACCGGCATTGAACCGGGCGCGCGCCACCGCAAGGGAGGAACGGATAGCCTCGAGGGTCTTTTCGCGCGCCGCAATCAGCCGCCGGGTATCAACCATATGCTGGTATGCCCTGAAGACGGCCTGCTCCAGCTGTTGCCGGACTTCGCCTTCAGCAGCCTGGGCCGCCTTGATTCCCTCCCTTGCGGCCTGCTGCCGCGCCTGATCGCGACCGCCGTTGTACAGGCGGTAGCGCGCCGAGGCGGTCAGGTTGAGGTTGTCGGTACGCCCCGGGTCATTGAAATCGATACTGGGGGTAAAGGCGCCCTGGTTGAGAATGTTGCCGAAGCTGTACATGGGATTATCGGTCTGGGTGTAGCCGGCGGCGAGGCTCAACCGCGGATAATCGGCGGCGCCTGCCTGCCGCAGCATCGCTTCGGCCTCGCCAATCCGGGCCGCCGCGATGCGGCTGTCAGGGCTGTTGCGCAGGGCGTAGGCGACAGCTGACGGGGCATCCCACGTCTGCGGCGGAGGCAGTTCCGCAGCTCGAAGCGTAAAGAAGGGTGCCAGCAGCAAGGCCGGCAACAGCAGCCATCGGGACATGGTTTCGTCTCCTCGGGTTTGCTCGATGTCCTGTGAAGCTTAACAGATGCCAACAAAATGCCCAGCAAAAACATCAAAAATATGAATAATACGATTTATGATGGAATGCAACCCCTTGCCCCCTTTTTTCGTAGCCGCCGCAAAAAGCGACTTTTTTTGTCAGACTTTGACCTGCATCATGTTTTTTACCGTTCGCAGCCGTTAGTCTGGCACCATCAACGAACGCGATGAAGGAGATGCAACCATGAACCTGCGCGACAATCT
>RFIO01000471.1 GCA_003695205.1 Deltaproteobacteria bacterium | reverse complement strand
CGCTCGCCGCGCTCCCATTCGGCCACGCGCGGCTGCGGGATGGGACGATCCCGCCCAAGCCGCTCAGCCAGCCATACGCCGAACTCGGCTTGCGATAACCCGAGCGCAGCGCGAGTGAAGGCTATGAGGTTCATCGCACTCATCCCGCAAGATGAGCAAGGGCATCGGCGCACTTCTCGATAGGCACGTCCGCATAGGGGTCAGCCGAGAAGGGGCGATCCTCCGATCCCATGCGGATATACAGTCCGGGCCTGCTCGCAAGGTTATTGATGGCCTCCTCAAGCTTTCCGTGGATATACGTATGAAAGAGAGGTGTAAACCGCAACACCCGCTCACTGAACACTTGCGCGGACTCCACTTCAGCATCTCCATGCATGAAGCGGATGCCATCCAGCAAGTCATCTGAATATCCAAAATGCTGCCGGATATCCTCCAGGGATGGCCTTCGAGTCCTTTGGACCAGGCGAGGGATAAGATCATCGTCCATCATATCTGACAAATCGCCCTCGAGCTCCTGCACCAACCTTTTTGCGCGTTTTGTCAACCTACCCTCGTCGAGGCTCACCTCAATGGCATATCCGTCATGGCCAGCGCCGCACCAGCGGCTTTTCTTGATGACTTTTTCCATCTCGGGATGCGCATAAAACGACACTCTGCTCATAAATATCTTGATCTTCATTGCGTCCTCCTGCCCTCGATTTTTTTTCAGGCGGGGCGGGCAACCCCCTGTCCTCAGCCCTTATCATACGCCTTCTGCGTATGCTGTCAAGCGTTTTTTCGAGTTTGGCCGAGATGCGGCGGGCGATTTCTTAATATTTTTTTGCGGATACTTTGAAAACACAATAGATAGGTGCTATCCTATATGCCCAATACTAGATGTTTGGGTATGGGATGGAACTGGTGCTGCCGTACCCGCCGAGCGTGAACACCTATTGGCGGTCGAATCGCGGGAGGGTGCATATATCGGCGAAGGGGCGGGCTTATCGAGAGCAGGTCGGCTGGATCGTGAAGCAATCCGGCCAGACGTTCGGCGACAGGCAGGTGGCCATCCGCATCGAGCTATTCCCGCCGGATGCCAGGCGGCGCGATCTCGACAATGCCTGCAAGGGGCTACTCGATGCATTGGAGCATGGTGGCCTGTTCGATGATGACAGCCAGATATGCGATTTGCATCTGATTCGGCGCGAGATCATGCGGCCCGATGGCCAGGCAAGGGTGACTGTGGTAGCGGCATGAAAGCGAAGAAGCTCAGGCGGACATTACGCAGGGAAATCGAGCGCGAGACGGCGGCGATCATGGCGGCCATGAATCAACTGCCGATCCATAAGCGAATGATACTGGCGCTGAAAATCATCATCGGGAGGGCATGATGGCAGGCGTTATCCTCGAAACCGCGCGACAGGACTTGGGTTGGCTCATGCGATGGATGAGCACGCTGCCAGCTCCGCAGGGGACGGGGATATGGGATTGCTCGGGATCGGACGGAGCCGACGAATACAATCCCGCAACGATGACGACCGGCCCGGACTTCGAGGGGCTGTCGCAGGCCGAGAGGCACGGCGGCCAGGTGGCGATGCTCCAGCGGTACTACTATCGCAAGCTCGGGGATGTGCCGTTTGCCATCATCCTTGTTCGCGGCCTGTATCCTCCGACCGAATCCGAGATGGCCAGCATGCGCGGGGCCGAGAGAAAGCACGCCGAGATGCTGGTGCGGATCAAGGGGCGGGCCATTGCCAAGGTTGCAATGGAGATGCGGCGCGAGCTTGGCCTTGGGATGGATTTCGCGATGGATTATGTGCGCTATTGGGCAGGAATGAGGGATAAACCGAAGGCGGCACATGCCGAGGGCTATGGCATCAGCAGGCGCACGTTTTACTATCATGTGGCCAAGGCCCGACAATGGTTGCACGACCGGCTGCGGCGGGCGCTGGAAGATGCCGACGCCTGATTGCACTTTGAGGGCTGCGATCCTGTATAATTGGATGGAAGGAAAACTATCCCGAAGCCATCCGAGCACCTAGACAAGGCCGCTTCGAGCGAGCGTATCCAGAAAGGGATGAGCGAACGGGATTCCGGGGGCTGGCGTTCGCTGGCCCTCTTTTTCTTTCGGCCCACGCGAGCCGGTCGCGGCGAAGATTCGCCCAGGGAGGCGCAAGAATGAGCAAGAAGAGAAAGAGAGGCAGGCCGCCGCTGTTTGCCACGCCGGAAGATATGCAGCAGGCCGTAGATGTTTTTTTCGCAACATGCGAGGCGAACGAATGGCCCGCGACGATTGCAGGGCTGGCCAATGCGCTCGGAATGGATCGTATGTCGCTTTTGAACTATTCGCGCAAGGACGATTTTTTTGACGTGGTAAAAAGAGCGCGACAGAAGGTGGAAGAAGAAGTCGAGCGGCGCATGCTCTCCGGGCAGGCCGCAGCGGGCGCGATCTTCTGGATGAAGAACAACGCAGCTTATCGCGACAAGATGGAAACGGAGCACTCCGGTGCGATGCAAATCGAGCGCATCGAGCGCGTGATTGTGGATGGCGACGCTTCGGATTAAGACGCCGCGAGTCTTTACGCCGCTGCTGAAATCGGCGCGATACAAGGGCGCGTATGGTGGCCGTGGCAGCGGCAAATCTCACTTCTTCGCTGAAATGCTCATCGAGCGATGCGTGATGCAGAGAACGGATGCGGTATGCATCCGAGAGGTTCAGCGATCCATCAAGCAGTCGGTCAAGAAGCTGCTGGAACTGAAAATCGAGCAGCTTGGCGTCGGGCATCTGTTCGAGATACAGGAAGCCCAGATCAAGGGGCCGCATGGCGGGCTGATTATCTTTCAGGGCATGCAGAATCACACAGCTGACTCGATCAAGTCACTGGAAGGCTACGATATAGCATGGTGCGAGGAAGCGCAGAACATCAGCCAGCGCTCGCTTGATCTGCTGCGACCGACGATCCGCAAACCGGGGTCGGAACTTTGGTTCAGTTGGAACCCGAACGGACCAACCGACCCGGTGGATAACCTGCTGCGAGGCGATAGCCCGCCGCCTGATGCGATTGTAGTCAAGGCTAACTACAGCGATAACCCATGGTTCCCCGATGTGTTGCGGGAAGAGATGGAATACGACCGCAACCGGGATAAGGACAAATATGCCCATGTCTGGTTAGGCGAATACATGAGCCGCAGCCATGCGCGTGTGTTCAGCAACTGGACGGTGGAAGAGTTCGAGCGCCCGGAAGGGACGATCTTTCGGCTGGGGGCCGACTGGGGCTTCGCCCAGGACCCGACCGTGCTTGTCCGGGCCAGCATCGAGGGCAAGCGGCTGTATATCGACTACGAAGCATGGATGATCGGCTGCGAGATCGATCAACTGCCGGACTTGTTCGATCAGGTGCCGGAATCGCGCAAGTGGTTCATCGTGGCCGACAGCGCGAGGCCGGAGACGATCAGCTACATGCGTTCGCACGGGTTCCCGAAGATCACCGCTGCGGTCAAGGGGCCGAAATCGGTCGAGGAAGGCATCGAGTGGCTGAAATCGTTCGACATCGTGGTGCATCCAAGATGCGTGCATACAATTGATGAGCTGACGCATTACAGCTACAAGACCGACCCGATGACGGGCGATGTGCTGCCGATCCTCGAAGATAAGAACAATCACGTCATTGACGCTCTGCGCTATGCCTGTGAGGGCGCGAGAAAAGCGCAGCGGACAAGGCCGGAGCGTCCGGCCCGGCGGCGACATTACAGACAGCAAGGATGGATGGCATGAGCAAAGATCAGGAAAAGCTGCTTGAGATGGCGCGCAAGCGGTTCCGCAAATGTGTCGAGTTCTGGGATGCGATTCGCAAGGAAGCGTTGGAGGACTTGCGCTTCAAGCATGGCGACCAGTGGCCGGATGAGATCAAGGCGGCCCGCGAGCGCGATAACCGGCCATGCCTTGTCATCAACCGGTTGACCGGGCCGATTGATCAGGTGGTTGGCGATCAGCGCCAGAACCGACCGAAGATCAAAACGATCCCGATGCGCGACGATGACGAAGATATGACCGAAGTTCTGGACGGCCTGATCCGTGCCATTGAGCATGTATCGCATGCGGACATGGCCTATGATATGGCCTTCGAATATGCCGTATCCTGCGGCCTTGGCGCTTTCCGCGTGGATGTGGATTTCGCCGATTCCGAATCTTTCGACCAGGACATTCTGATTCGCACGATTGCCAATCCCTTTTCGGTGTATATCGATCCTGGCTTCAAGGAGCCGGATGCATCGGACATGGTTTTCGCTTTCGTCACGTCCATCATCTCGGAAGAGGATTTCGAGGCGCAGTACGGCAAGAAAGCGGAGAAGGTGTCGCTTGAGACGGCGGGCCTTGGCGAGCAGGAGCGGGGCGACTGGATCGATGGCGATGGCATTCGCGTTGCCGAATACTGGTACAAGGAACCCTACACGCGAACCATCGTGCTCATGTCGGACGGGTCGGTGCTGGATGCTGACGAGATTGCACGCGATGCCGAGTTGCGGCAGCGGCTCATGGATCGGGGGCTGAGCGTTGTACGCGAGCGCAAGGTGGAATCTCACAAGATCAAGTTCGCGCTGATCTCCGGGGCCGAGGTGCTGGAAGAGAAGGAATGGGCGGGTCAATATATCCCGATCGTACCTGTGTTCGGCAAGCTCGAATGGGTGGACGGCCAGCTCAAGATCAGGTCGCTGATCCGGCATGCCCGCGATCCGCAGCGCATGTATAACTACTGGCGCACGGCGGCTGCCGAGGCCATCGCGCTGGCTCCGAAACAGCCGTGGCTGGCCACGCCGGAACAGCTCGAAGGCTTCGAGCATGACTGGGAGAATGCCAACGAGGAAAACCTGTCGGTGCTCTATTACAATCATGTCGAAGGACAGCCCGTGCCGATGCGCCAGGCACCGGCCACGCCTGCAACGGCTTTCTTTTCCGAATCGCGCGAGTCTGCCGATGAGATCAAGGCGACCACGGGCATTTTCGACGCCTCGATGGGCAACCGCTCGAATGAAACCAGCGGCAGGGCGATTGCCATGCGCCAGCGAGAGGGCGATGTAGCCACGTTCGCGTTCATCGACAACCTGACGCGCTCGATTGAATACGCTGGCAAGATCATTGTTGATCTGATTCCCAAGGTTTACAGCTATGAGCGCACGGTTCGCATTCTTGGCATGGATGGTACGCCGAAAACGGTCACGCTGAACAAGGTAGAGAAGCCAGATGGCATCAATGTCGTCACATTCAATGATGTGACCAAGGGCAAGTATGATGTGGTGGTCAAGACCGGCCCGAGCTACACGACGCAGCGCATGGAAGCTGCGGATTCGATGATGCAATTTGCCCAGGCGGTGCCGGGCGCGGCTGCGGCCATTGCCGATCTGATTGCCACGAATATGGACTGGCCTGGGGCCGATGACATTGCCAAGCGGCTCAAGGCGTTGCTGCCGCCAGAGATCAAGGCCATCACGCAGGATGAGAATGGCCAGCCGTTGGCATTGCCGCCCGAAGCCATGCAGCAGATGCAGCAGATGCAGTCCACGATCCAGCAGCTACAGTCTCAGTTGCAGCAGGCGGCCCAGGCAGCCGATGAGAACCAGCGCAAGGCCGCTGTGGATCAGGCCAAGCTGGAAATTGACCGATTCAAGGCCGAGATCGATGCTTTCAAGGCTGAAACCGAGCGCTTGAAGGCCGAAGCGGAGGCGGCAAGCAAGACCGCTACCGCAAGCCCGGAAGATGCGGCCATACTGCTTCAGCACATGCTTGCGACGCTTGCCGAGATGGAAGCGCAGGTCGAGGAACCCGCTGGATTTGAACAGGCCGAACAGCCGGAGCCGGGCGAGTCGATGGAAGACGGCATGATGGAACAGGGCATGCCGGAAGCTGGCGAGGAACAGATGATGCCCGAGGATGGCAATGCCTGATGCTGTCGAGCGTGCCCGCGCGTGGGCAGCAGCCAATGGCATAGACCTGTCGCATCCGGGGTATGTGAACGGGCTGCGGATGGTGGCCGAACTGCTGAAGCAATACGGCATCAGCGCCAGCGATGCGGTCAAACATGATATTCTGACGCTTGGCCGGGCGATGCGCGGTGAGGCCACGCCAGCGGAGGCGACAGCCGCTTTCCTTCGATCCTACGTTGGCCCGTCTGCCGGAGCTTCGATGATGACCCGGCAAGCACCGAACCAGGTGCGCATGTTCATCGGGGAGCGGTCAAAGCTATGGGATGCCGATGCCGCTGCGAAGGCAGAGAAGATGCTTGCCGAGGGGGCTGATCCAGAAGATGTGTGGCGCGAAACGGGGACATATCGCGGCGCAGACGGAAAGCTGAGACAAGAGATCAGCGATGCCTATGATGTGACCGATGCTGGGGAGGTTGGCGCATCGTGGGCGAAAGATGGTTTGCTGCCATTCGCGTATGACGGAGCCAATCCGGTTGTGACGCAAAAGCAGGCCATGAATCATCCGGAGCTTTTTCGCGCATACGATGATCTTGGCCGGGTTCGCATCGGTGCTGTTGACAGGGAAGGCGGCGCATATCTTCCGGAGTTGGACACAATCGGGATCAGTCGCAAAGCCTTAAAGCGTGCCGCACGTCCTCAATCGCTGGAAGATGCCGACGAAGCGATGGCGACGAATCTGCACGAGCTGCAACATGCTATCCAGAGGCATGAGGGATGGGCGCAGGGCGGAAGCCCCAAGCAGTTCGAGATAAGCGACGATTTGCGCCGCAATTTGCATTCGCTTGACGATCTGTACCGAGCGGAAAGGCTCATTGAAAGTGCGCAGACAAGGGGCGTGCGCGTCCAAGATATATTGCGTGTTCGGCGTCCTAGATGGGCCAGTGACAAGTCAATTGACCTGGCGAAGTTCTTTGAAGGGCAGCCACGTCGATTGCAAGATAGCATCGCATTTGTTGAGCAGGTAAGCGATCCGTATCATTCATATCGCCGCCTTGCCGGTGAGGTTGAGGCGCGCAATACCGTTCGCCGCATGAACATGACGCCAGCCGAGCGAAGGCTGACGCCACCTTGGAAAACGCAGGACATTCCGACCGAGGAACAGATTATCAACCCGCTTTGACCGGCTTTGCACTTTCGCGGGCCGGTCGGTGTATAATTGAGATGAAGCCGCCTGTTCGGGCGGTTTTTTTATGGCCTAGCGGCTGGCCTTGTAAACCGCGAGATCATCGCCATGGAGCGCAATCATGACCGAACAGATGGAAGCCCTCGACGCGGAAGCGACCGAGGCAACGGAAACGCCAGCGGAAACCGCTGATGAGGTTGTTGAAAAAGATCAGGCCGACGGGCAAGAGACGCCTGATGCGGAATCAGCCGCCGCGAAAGAAGATGCGGAAGATAAGGACGAAGGGGAGGAATCCCGCAAGTCCGGCATCCAGAGGCGCATTGATCAGTTAACACGGGAGAAATACGAGGAACGCCGAAGGGCTGAACTGGCCGAGCGGGAGCTGGCACGCCTCAAGGAAGAGGCGGCCAAGCAGCAGCCGCAGGCCGGGCAGCCGCCGCGAGTGGATGACTTCGACACCTACGAAGATTTCTTGCGGGCGCAGGTTCAGTATGAGCTTGAGCAGCGGGAAGCCTTGAGGAATCAGGAGGCATCGCTCTCGCAGCAGGCGCAGCAGCGTGCCGATGTGCAGGTGCGCGTGGAAAAGACCTTTGAGCAAGGTCGTGGCCGCTATGAGGATTTCGATGAAGTTGTCACGAATCCGAACGTGCCGGTGACCGATGCCATGGTCGAGGCCATCGCGACCAGCGACGTGGGTGCCGACGTTGCATATTTCCTCGGCAAGAATCCGGCAGAGGCAGCCCGACTCGCCGCATTGCCGCCCCTCGAACTGGGGCGAGCTATCGCTCTCATCGAGATGCAAGTCTCCCGTCAACCCGAAAAGAAACTGCCCGATCCGGTGCCGACCGTTCCGAAGGCCGAAGGCAAGGCAAAGGCCGTCGAGCCTGACCCCGACAGCCTTCCGATTGACGAATGGATGCGGCGCTACGGCGGGCTATAAAATACAAGGAGGCTAACAGATGCCCAATACACTTTTGACCCCGACCGCGATCACGCGAAAGGCGCTCGCGATCCTTCATCAGAAGCTGAACTTTGTCGGCAATGTGAACCGTCAGTATGATGACCGGTTCGCCAAGTCCGGTGCAAAGATCGGCGATTCCCTGAACATTCGCCTGCCGAATGAATACACCGTGCGCACCGGCGCGACGCTGGCCGCCCAGGATACTGTGGAGCAGTCCACCACCCTGTCCGTCACGAGTCAGAAGGGCGTGGATGTGAACTTCTCCAGTGCCGAGCTGACGCTCAGCCTGGACGATTTCGCCGAGCGCATTCTGGAACCGGCCATGTCCGTGCTGGCTGCCAATGTCGAGGCCGATGCCCTGACCATGTACCAGGATGTTTATCAGCAGGTCGACGGCATGGGCGCGGCGCAGTCCTTTGCCAACGTCCTGAATGGCCGCAAGGTGCTGGCCGATGCGCTGGCTCCGACCTCGGGCCGCTCGGTCATCCTGAACACTCAGGATAACGTGGACATGATCAATGAGCTGAAGGGCTTGTTCCATGATTCCGCGAATGTGGCCAAGCAGAACCGCGAGGGCATCCT
>RFIO01000470.1 GCA_003695205.1 Deltaproteobacteria bacterium | reverse complement strand
CTGTACAAAAAACCGTATCCTTTGACCCGTTCCACCTGACGAGGCTGCGCCTCGCCATCCTGTTCCCTTCCGTCTGCGACTTCCCCGGACAGATATCCGGCGGGGGTCGGTTTGCCCAAGCGTCATCTGCGAAAAGAGATACTCGAACGACGCCGGTCCCTGGCCGCGGCCGAGCGTGACAGTCTCGACGAGCGGATCCAGCGGTGCCTGCTGGAGCATCCGCTCTGGCGGACGCCGGGGATGATCGGACTCTACAGCCCCGTGCGTGGCGAGGTCGCAACCGAACGGCTCTGCCGGGCGGCCTGGCGGCAGCAGCGGACCGTGGTTTTTCCGCGAGTCAGGGGTGAAAGGCTTGAGTTTGTCGCTGTCGGGCCCGATGACCCCTGGGCAACCGGCGCCTTTGGTGTCCGGGAACCGGCGGCTGGGCGGATTGTCGAGCTGGCTCAGGTCGGCCTGCTGGTCATGCCCGGGGTGGTGTTTGACCGAGACGGGCATCGGCTCGGCTACGGCCGAGGCTACTACGACCGGGCCCTGGCCGGGCTGGGCGAGACGCCTGTCCGGGTCGGGCTGGCTTACGGATTTCAGCTGGTCGCGCGCGTGCCGCGCGATCCGCACGACATACAACTGCACTTTCTGGCGACCGAAGACGGGGTCATCGATTTCAGTGCGTGACCCCGGAAGAGGGGATCGGGGGCTGTTGCCCCCGGAAGAGAAACGGAGGATCGGGCCTTGAAGATAGAACTCATGATGTTTCTGATTGGTGGCGGCGCACTGGCCGCCGGTGTGCTGGCCGGGTTTTTTATCCGTCGGCAGATCGAAAGTTCACGGGTGACCAGCGCTCAGCGCGACGCCCGGCAGATTATCGAAGAGGGGCGCAAGGAGGCCGAGGCCATCCGCAAGGAAGCGGTTCTGCAGGCCAAGGATACGGTCCTGCGCGCCAAGGACGAATGGGAAAAGGAAGCGCGCGAACTGAGGCGTGAACTGCAGTCGCAGGAAAAACGCTTGCAGCAGCGCGAGGAAACCCTCGATCGCAAGCTGGAGCAGCTTGACGCCCGGGGTGAAGAGCTTGAACGGCGCGACCGCGAATTGAACGAACAGGTTCGCAGCCTCGAAACCGAAAGGAAGACGCTGCAGGAGCAGATCGCCGAGCAGACCCGGCGGCTCGAGCAGGTGGCCGGCATGAGCGCCGAGGAGGCCAAGCGGGAACTGATGGCCAACATGGAGAGCGAGGCTCGCCACGACGCCGCCAAGCGCATCAAGCAGATCGAGGACGAGGCGCGCGAGACGGCCGACAAGAAGGCCAAGGAGATTCTCGCCCTGGCCATCCAGCGCTACGCGGGTGATTTCGT
>RFIO01000469.1 GCA_003695205.1 Deltaproteobacteria bacterium | reverse complement strand
TGCAGGCGCGCCGAACCGCTGGCCAGGGTGGCCGCAGGCAGGGTTCGGCTGTGGACCTGGCGCAGCCAGAGGCCGCGCGTCACGCCGCTGATGGCAGGGGCCGCCATGGCGGCGCAGGGAAGAACCAGCAGAATCAGCAGCAGAGCGGCCGATTGCCTCATGACCGGAGCTGATCTTCGACCAGGTGGCCGTCCTTCAGGGTGATGACCCGACGCGCCTGTTCGATGACCTGGGGGTCGTGCGAGGAAAAGAGGAAGGTCACACCGTCCTCTTCGTTGAGCTGGCGCATCAGCGCGAGCAGTTCGGCGCTGGTGGCCGAATCGAGGTTGGCGGTCGGTTCGTCCGCCAGCACCAGCGACGGATTCGAGGCGATGGCGCGCGCCACCGCCACCCGCTGCTGCTGACCGCCGGAGAGGTCGTCGGGGCGGCGGTCTTCCAGACCGGCGATGCCGAGCCGCTCGAACAGGGCGCTGACCCGCCGCCGGCGTTCCGCTGCCGGAACGCCCTGGAGCATCAGGGTGAATTCGGCGTTTTCCAGCGCGGTCAGCACCGGGATCAGGTTGTAGCTCTGGAAGACGAAGCCGATATGGTCGCGTCGGAAGTCGGCCAGTTTCGCGGTCGGCTCCCGGCTGACATCGCGCCCGTCGACGACGATGCTGCCCGAGGTCGGCTGGTCGAGACAGCCGATGAGGTTGAGCAGGGTGGTCTTGCCGCTGCCTGACGGACCGGCCAGGACGGTGAATTCGCCGGCGGAAAATTCGGCGGAAAAGTCGACCACCGCGGCCACCTCCTGGTTGCCGGTGCGGTAGGTTTTGCAGACATGGTCAAGTCGGATCAGGGGCATGATGATCAAGCATAGTGGCAGCTGTTTCAGGGTGCAAGGCGAAAGGTGAAAGGGGAAAGGCCAGGGGCCAGGGGCGAAGGGCGAAAGGCGAGGTGCTAAAGGTGAAGGGCGGGGTGGGGGTGATGTCGGTTCGTGGCATCCCCCTCCCCTCAATCCCCTCCCTCCAGGGGAGGGGTCGTTTTTAACTCTGTATCCAGTGAGGAGATCGATTCCTGCTCACCTCGCCCGCATCGCCGCCACCGGCTGGATTCGTCCGGCCTTGCGCGCCGGATAGAGCCCGGCCAGAAGCGCCAGCAGGGCGACGAACAGGACAATGCCGGCCATGTAGGGGACATCCCAGCCGGCCTTGAGGACCGGGTCGAAGACGACGCCGCCGAATTCGAGGGTCTCCGGAACAAAATCACGCAGGTCGATGCCGACCTCGACCAGGTAAAGAGTAACC
>RFIO01000468.1 GCA_003695205.1 Deltaproteobacteria bacterium | reverse complement strand
TTGCGGTCGAGGTAGAGGCGCAGGGTCGCCTCCAGGGCGGCCAGGGTCATCTTGTCGATGCGCAGGGCGCGCGCCAGTGGATGGCGCCGCACCTTGTCCACCGCGTCGAAGCGGCCGACGATGAGTCCGGCCTGGGGGCCACCGAGCAGCTTGTCGCCGCTGAAGGTGACCAGATCCAGACCGGCGGCCACCGAATCAGCCACAGTCGGTTCGGCCGGCAGACCGAATTCGGTCAGGTCAACAAGCATACCGCTGCCCAGATCCTCGATCACCGGAAGCTCGAACTGGCGGCCGAGTTCGACCAGCTCGCGCGCCGGGACGTCGCTGTGAAAGCCGACGATGCGGTAGTTGCTGGTGTGCACCTTGAGCAACAGGCCTGTGGCGTCGCCGATAGCCTGGCGGTAGTCGCGCAGGTGGGTCTTGTTGGTGGTGCCGACCTCGCGCAGCTGGACCCCTCCGGCGGCCATGACATCGGGCACCCGGAAGGAGCCGCCGATTTCGACCAGTTCGCCGCGCGAGACGATCGCCTCCTTGCCTTTTGCCAGGGCTGTCAGGGCCAGCATAACCGCGCCGGCGTTGTTGTTGACCACCGTGGCGGCCTCGGCACCGGTGAGCCGGCAGAGCAGCTTTTCAACGTGGCTGTAGCGATGGCCGCGCGCGCCGCCGTCCAGGTCGTATTCGAGATTGCTGTAGCCCCGGGAGACCTCGTCCACGGCCCGGAGCGCCGAGGCGCACAGGGGGGAGCGGCCGAGGTTGGTGTGCAGCAGGGTGCCGGTGGCATTGATCACCGGCCGCAGGCTGGGTTGCCAGAGCAGCCGGGCCTGGTCGGCAGCCAGAGAGGCGACCGCCTCTATCCCACCGGTCAGCACCTCCGGCTGCCGGTCGCGCTCGAGGATTTCCCGCCGCAGCACATCGACCGTCTGCTGGCAGGCATCGAGCAGAATGGCGTGGGGAATCTCATCAGCCAGCCGGGCCACGGGCGCGGCCTGCAGAAGCTTGTCAACGGCCGGGAGTTTGCGCAGCAGGGATTGACGCTCAGTCATTACGGGGTCCGGTTAAGGTTCTGATGAGATCAAATGCCACAGGGTCTCCAAAAGGCCGTGCTCTCAATGGAGGGCATCCCCCCCACCCTGGCCCTCCCC
>RFIO01000467.1 GCA_003695205.1 Deltaproteobacteria bacterium | reverse complement strand
GGCCTGCGGGCCTTTCTGCCCCTGGGTCACCTCAAAAGAGACCCGGTCGCCTTCGGCGAGGGACTTGAAGCCATCGGCCTGGATTTCGGAGAAATGAGCGAAGACGTCAGGACCGTTGTCCTGCTCGATAAAACCAAAACCCTTCGCATCGTTGAACCACTTGACTGTACCTTCTGCCATTTTTTTGCTCCTTGTACCTTCCTCGTCGGGAAGTTGCGCTGTGTCGCGTGCGTCTCAGGCCGTAAATGAAAAGCCGCAAGGCCACGAAATCGGCCATGCGGCTTTTTCCTGTTTACCCTGTGTACCAGTTGGCGCTGTTTCCGCCACGCGAACTTTTAACTCCTGCCACACTAACAGTCCCTGCCAGGTGGAAGCAAGGAAAAAAGTTCGATGTGGTCAAAAAAACTCAGGCGCACTCCGAGTAGCCACAGGCGTGGCAGACGCAGCAGCCGCCTTCGTGTTCCACCGGGCCGCCGCAATCGGGGCATGCGCCACCGTTGCCGACCACCTTCGTGGGAGCTTCGCCTTCGGGCAGCATATGCATCTCGATCGCCTTGGCGACAGCATCGGCACAGGAGGTGATGCGGTTGGCGCCGAAACCTGCCGGTTTGTGGCAGCTGATGCCGATCATCTGCTTGACGGCGGCACGCGCCTGGACGCCCGACCGCCAGGCCAGGGAGATCAGGCGGCCGATGGCCTCGCACTGGCTGGCTGCGCATCCGCCGGCCTTGCCCATGGTGGTAAACAGCTCGAAGGCACCCTTGTCATCTTCGTTGATGGTGACGTAGAGGGGGCCACAGCCGGTCTCCATCTGGTAGGTGGCCCCCCTCAGGGCCCTGGGGCGTTCGCGTTTGCGGGATGTCTTTTCCGCTTCAACCGGGATGTCGTCGACCTTGTCTTCCTTTTTCACAGACAGAACCTGCATGTCACGTGAACCATCGCGGTAGATGGTGACGCCTTTGCATCCAAGACGGTAGGCCAGACGATAGACGGTGGAAACGTCTTCGCGGGTGGCACTGTTACAGAAATTGACCGTTTTGCTGACGGCGTTGTCGGTATGCCTCTGGAAAGCCGCCTGCATACGGATGTGGTCTTCGGGGGTAATGTCGTGGGCGGTCACGAACAGGCGACGGACATCCTCTGGAATCTCATCGATACCCTGAACCGTCCCCTGTTCGGCGATTTTTTCCATCAGGGCTTTGGAGTAGAAGCCGCGCTCTCGGGCGATCTGCTCGAACAGGGGGTGGACCTCGACCAGTTTGTCGTTGTCAAGGACCTGGCGAATAAAGCTGACGGCGAACAGCGGCTCGACGCCGGACGAGGTGTTGCTGATGATGGAGATGGTGCCGGTCGGAGCGATGGTGGTGCAGGTGGCATTGCGCAGCGGCTTGCCCCCCTTGACGTCGTAAACGCTTCCCTTGAAGTTGGGGAAGGGGCCGCGCTCCTCGGCCAGTTCGACCGACATCTGGTGGGCTTCGTCGTTGATGAACTTCATCACCTTCTCACCCAGCGCGATAGCTTCTTCGGAATTGTAGGGGATGCCGAGCAGGATCAGCATGTCGGCCCAGCCCATGATCCCCAGGCCGATCTTGCGGTTGGCCCGGGTCATCTGGTCGAT
>RFIO01000063.1 GCA_003695205.1 Deltaproteobacteria bacterium | reverse complement strand
AGCTGTCCAGGCGGGGCTTCATTCTGCGCGAGCATTTTCCCGTCGGCTGGAAGCTGATCGAGGCCAGCCCTCCGGCTTCAAGCCTCGACAATGTCAACGGCACCGCCCGCTGGATCATCAAGCCGGGCGAGGAACGGAAACGCATCGTCTACCTGATACGGGTTGATGACAAGGCCGTTCTTGACACATCGGTCCGTTTCAGTGGTGAGGTCGTGCTCAAGGGGGACAATGGTGAAGGCGAATCGCTGGTTGGCGGCGAAAGCGTCATTACCGTGCGGCCGGTCCTCTGGCCAGATGTCGATGCCAACGGCATTGTTGATGATGCCGAGATCCTTGCCGCCTCGGACGTCTACGAGGAGATGAAGGGCGTTCATCTGGACTGGAACTTTCTCGAGGCGGTATGGGACGCCGGCAGTTATCGCTGGCTGGCCAAAAAGCGCAGATTCGAACCGGTCAAACGGGTCGAACCTGCGGGCCAACTCCCCTGAATCGATCTTGTCGCGGCCTCAAGCGGGCATGTTCAGGTGGCGCACAAGGTGCAGGATGCCGATTACCGCCACGGCCAGACCCGCTCCCCTCAGCATCCAGACTCTCGCCTTCTGACCCAGCCAGCTGGCCGTGCCGCCAAATGCAAGCAGCGCCGGCGTGGTTCCCAATCCGAACAGCAGCATGGTGCCAGCCCCAAGCGGCGCCGAGCCCCCCTGGGCGGTGGTCAGCAGCATGGCATAGACAAACCCGCAGGGAAGCCAGCCCATCAGCAGACCGACCGGAAGAGCCGCCAGTGCCGGTGGCCATTGCCGGAACCGGCGTAGCAGGCCGGCCATGGAACGTGCCGGTCCGGGGAATTCGAGCCGGTTGAGGTTGAGCCAGGCAAAGGCACCGGCCGTCCCCAGCCCCAACAGAACAATCAGAAGGTCCGAGCCGATCAGCAATGTACGTGTGATCGTTCCGAGGGAATCCTTCAGCGGCAGGATCGACCCGACCCAGCCGACAAGAGCGCCGAGGCCGACGTAGGTGGTGGTGCGCCCAAGGTGGTAGAGCAGCTGGAACAGAAGGCCGCCCCTGCGGCCGGTGTCGGTGACCGACAGGGCTGCCACCAGGCCGCCGCACATGCCGATGCAATGTCCGGAACCGAGCAGGCCGGTCACAAAGGCCATGGTCAGGACCGGTTCACTCATGGGGGCGGTCATGGTCATTGTCGTTCTCCTCTGTTTCATTCGATGATCGCGGCGGGTCATCGTCGGCGAGCATCCTGAATTTGGGCCCCTCAGTGTCGTCGAATTCACCCTTGCGTACCGCCCAGAGGAAGATCAGCCAGACCCCTGTTCCGAGGCAGAGAGAAAGAATGATGAGAATGATGATCGAGTCAGGCATGGGCGCGTTCCGGTTCGGTTGGCGCGACTGTCCGCCGGGAGCGGGCAAGGCGCAGGGAGTTGCCGATCACGCAGACTGAGCTGAGAGCCATGGCGGCGGCGGCGAAGATTGGCAGCAGTCTGCCGCCGGCCGCCAGAGGCAGGGCGAGCAGATTGTAGCAGAAGGCCCATGCCAGATTCTGGCGGATCACCGCCAGGGTGGCCCGGCCGATCTGCAGGGCGAGGGGCAGGGCTGTCAGGTTCGGGCGCGTCAGCACAAGGTCGGAATTCTCCAGGGCGATGTCAGTGCCCCCGGACATGGCGCAACCGATATCCGCGACCGCCAGGGCGACGGCATCGTTGATGCCGTCACCGACCATCAGGACCCTGGCCCCTTCGTTCTGGCGCTTCCTGATCCAGTCGGCCTTGGCTTCGGGTGTCAGGTCGGCGACAAAGTGTTCGATGCCGAGTCCCTGCGCCACGGCGCTGGCGCTGCCGGGATGGTCGCCGGTGAGCATGACGACTTCGCAGCCGGCCTCAATCAGGGCGGTGACCACCTCCGCAGCGTCGGGCCGAATCTGGTCCGACAGCCCTATGGCCCCCAGATAGCGGTTGTCGATACTGACATCGACCCGGGTAACATGGTCCGGCAGGTCTGCCTCTTTGACCGTTTCCGGATGGAGGGAGCGGCGGCCGACGCGAATGGTCCCTTCCGGCGTCGCCAATTGAACACCGACTCCCGGTATGGCCTCGATTCCACCAGCGAGGGGGATGTCCAGTCCGCGTTTTTGGGCCTCGGCAAGTATGGCCTGCCCGAGAGGGTGCCTTGACCCGGCCTCGGCACGGGCGGCAGCGGCCAGCAGGGTCTCTTCGCTGCAACCGCAGGGAGCCAGGCGGACAACCTCAGGAGCTCCCCGGGTCAGGGTGCCGGTTTTGTCAAAGGCCACCAGGTCAACGCGCCCGGCGGCTTCGACGATATCACCGCCGCGGAACAGGATGCCGCGAACCGCGGCATGACCGGAGGCGACAAGTATGGCCGCGGGAGTAGCCAGGCCAAGGGCGCAGGGGCAGGCGATGACCAGGACCGAGACGGCGTTGATCAGTGCCGTGGAGGATTCTGCGCCTGCCGCCAGCCAGGCGCAGAAGGTCCCAGCGGCGAACAGTAGAACCAGCGGCACAAACCAGCTGGCCAGCCGATCGGCCAGTTTCTGGACCGGTGCCCTGCGGCCCTGGGCCTCCTCGACGAGGGCGGCGATGCGGGCAATGAAGGACTCGCCGGCCGGGGCAAAAACCCGCACCTGCAGCGTGTGGGACAGGTTTGTGATGCCGGCTTCCACCCGGTCGCCCGGGCGGCAGGTTACAGGGGTGGATTCGCCGGTAACGGCGGCCCGATCGATATCGGAACTCCCTTCGATGACAGCGCCGTCAGCCGGGAAACGGTCGCCGGGGGCGACCAGAACGATATCTCCCGGTTTGAGGCTGGTGCTGGCGACCGTACGGGTCTGCCCGTCCTCGACCAGGTTTGCTTTTTGCGGGGCAAGTTGCAGCAGGCGATCGATGCCGGCGCCGGCCCGGCGCCTGGCCGCCGCTTCGAGCAGGCGGCCGAGCAGAATGAGGGTGACAATCATGGCGGCGGTGTCGAAGTAGACCTCTTCGCCCGCAACCAGGGCGAACAGGCTGTAGCTCCAGGCTGCCAGAACGCCTAGGGCGATCAGCAGGTCCATGCCCGGCTGCCGATTGCGAAGCCCGCGCCAGGCGCCGGCAAGAAAGGGCCAGCCGCAGAAGAAGACCACCGGTGTGGCGACGGCCGCGGCAAGCCACTGCAGCAGGGTACGGGCCTCGGGCGCCATCCCCTGGAAATAGCCCGCGTACAGTGCCAGGCTGTAGCCCATCAGTTGCATGGAGAGAAAGACGGCGGTGCCGAAGCGCACGAGGTCGCGGCGGCGCTCACGTTCAACGGCGCGCCTTCTGACGTCCGGGTTGTGCGGTTGGGGGCGGTAACCGAGCCGGGCGATTTTTCGGCACAGGCTGGCGGCATCGGTTACCCCGGGGTCGAAGACCAGGTGCAGTCGATGGGTGCCGTAATTGACCCTGGCCCTGACAACCCCTGCTGTCTTTTCAAGGACACGTTCAACCAGCCAGCAGCAGCTGGCGCAGCGGATGCCGTCGAGCAGCAGGTTGATGGCCGCACGGTTGTCATCCCGCGCGGTCAACCAGGGTTCGAGCTCGTCCTTGTCAAAATCCTGTTCGAAGACATCCTTCTCAAGTTGGGCGGGGATCCAGGTCCGGTCACGGTAGAAGCTCTCCAGGCCGGCTTCGTGGATCAGTTGCCAGGCCCCGAGGCAGCCCCTGCAGCAGAAGTTGAGCATGCCGCCTTCAGTCTCGTGGCAGATAATGTCCGCTTCGGGAATCGGCAGGCCGCAGTGCAGACAGGTGAGATTCTCAGTCATCGGCAAGGGCAAGCAGCAGGTCCCGCACCAGACGGGCGCCCTGACGCTCGAATTCGATCCTCACCCGGAGATCTCCGGACAGTTGGGCGGGAAGGCTGGCCGTATAGTGTCCGGGGCTGATTTCCCTGAGGCGAAGTGTGGGGAAAACGGTGCTGTCAGCCGGGCGCAGGCTGCCTTTAGCGCCTCGCACCGCCGCCCTGTCGGATCCCGCAAGTTCGATGACCAGGCGGCGCCCCTCCAGGGTCGCGACCATCTTCCAGCCGAGACTGGCAGCCGCCCTGCGTTCCAGCAGGGTCTGGTTGTAGCGCAGGCCCCGGCTGTAGTACTCGGGGTCGAGGACGTTCGGTTCTGCCCGCACGGCCCGGTAAATCGACCAGCCGGTGAAACCGAGAAAAAGGGCGACGAGTCCGCAGATTAGCAGAGGATATATTCTGGAGTCGGTACGTTGCATGGCCTTTATTCTGGTTGATGGCCGGCCCCGGCAGCCGGAAGGACGATGGCTTCCTGACTGACGAGTTCGCGACCGGTTTCATCCGCAAGGTACAGGACAATGGTGGTCTTTTCCCGTGCCGGGGTCAACAGGACAAAAGAGACGGCCTGATTTTCACCCGGCTGAAGCTGGATGTTCCTGGTCTGGCCACGTATCTCGAGGGGCATGCCTTCGACCGTCCCGGCGGTAATGTGGTAGCTGTGTGACCGGTCGTCCTGGTTGCTGATCCAGGCGTCGAAGAAGGTCAGTGTCCTGCCGGAAGTATCAAGGCGGCTGGCTGCCGTATGGCTGACGGCGACCTTGAGGCTGGCTTCCTTGCGGTTGAAAACGCCGAGAGCCAGAATGGTCGTCAAAAGAGCAACCGCGAGCGACAGCAGAAGGGTCCGGGGATTGACCAGGGAACGCCAGCCGGCACCCTCGGTGCCAAAGGAATAGACCATCAGTCCGGGCTGTTTCAGCCGTGCCATGACCTGGCGACAGGCATCGAGACAGCGGCCGCAGTTGATGCACTCGACCTGGTATCCTTCCCGTATGTCGATGCCCATGGGGCAGACCCTGACGCAGGCACCGCATTCGATGCAGCGCGGGGCCTCGGATGCGGGTCGGTGCAGGACCAGCGTGCCCCGGTCGGCCAGAACGGTCTGAAAACGACCATAGGGGCAGAAGTCCCGGCAGACCAGCCTGCGCACGAATCCGAGATCGGCGTAAACCAGAATGGCCGTCACCAGCCAGGTGCCGATGGCGCCCGGATGAAGACCGCCGGTTGCCAGTTCGGCAAGGAACCGGTAGGGATCGACAAAATACCAGACCAGGTTGGCACCCACCAGCAGGGCCAGCAGGGCGAAACCACAATGGGCAAGGACTTTGCGCCACATGGCGCCCTGCAATCGGTTGTCCCGAATCTTGAGACCGAGCTTGCGACTCCACCATTCGGCCAGGTCGGTCAGGGTGGTCTGGGGGCAGGCCCAGCCGCACCAGACCCGGCCGAACACCATGGTTACAAGGAGAAAGACGATTACCAGCAGCAGGCTGGCGAACAGAACCAGGTGCAGATCCTCGAGCCGCAGGACCTGGCCGGCCAGGTGCAGCGACAGGCTGTCGATGTCGAGCCGCAAAAGGCTGCGTCCCTGCCAGGCACCGAAGGGCAGCCCGAGAATGATCAGGCTGCACAACCATTGGAACAGGCGTCGCCAGGGGGCGAGAAGTCGAGGGGGACTGGGCTCGGGCATGAAGTCGATGGGGGAGGGCCGGGCTGGCCCCTTGCGGTGCCGGCCCGGCCGTCACGATCCGGTTGCAAGGAGGAGCAAGACTCCCCCGGAGTCAGGTTCAGTCGTGCAGGGACAGAACGTAGGCGGTCAGGTTGTCGATATCCGACGCCGAGAGCTGGTTGCCGAAGGCGGGCATGCCGCGCGGCCTGCCCTTGGTGATGCTTTCATGCACGGCCTGAAAACTGCCTCCGTACAGGTGCTGATCGTCCTTCAGGTTCGGGCCTATGCCGCCTTCCCCCTCGGCGCCATGGCACATGGCGCAGCGGGCGGCGTAGATCTTTTCCCCTGCCTCGGCATCCCCGTTGCCTGTTTTGTCGGTTCCCGTGACGGCCGCAGCCGCTGGCGCCGCCGGCGGCGGTGAGGCCTTTGCGTGAACCTTTTCGTGCTGGTCCATGGCCTGGCGGAATTCAGCTTCGCTGCTCCAGCCGCTGAACAGATAATAGGCCATGAATATGACGGCCCAGATGATCAGGCCGAAAAAGAGGATGTTGAAGTAGGCCGGCGGCCGCTGTTCGCGGTTCTCCTGAATGCCATCCACCTGGTGATTCCGGTTCTGTTCCGTGGTCATGATTGTCATCCCCCGAGTGAAGGTGTGGTCTCAGTCGTCGTCCAGCATCCGGTACTTGGGAGCCTCCCCCTTGTCCCTGTGCCTGCGGTTGCAGGTCCGCACCACGATCAGGGCGAAGATCAGCAGCAGCAGGAGAGTGGTCCCGAGGTAGAAAACGGATGCCCAGTCCATCGATCAGTCTTCCTGCAGCAGGTAGTTGACGAGCTGCCAGTTCTTGGTTGCTCCAAGATTGGAGAAGGCGGGCATGCCTCCGTCGGGCAGGCCATTGTAAAGGATTTCAAACAAATCCCCGTCGTCCATGCCGGCCAGGCCGGTCAGCTCAGGACCGATATCGCCTTCGCGTTCCTGCCCGTGGCAGGACGCGCAATGTTTCCGGTAGAGACTCTCTCCGGCTTCGGCGGCAGTTCTGTCGCCTCGGAAGGGATTGACAAGTTCACCGACAACTGCGCTGTCGGCCTGCTTGCGCCAGTCGATACCTGTGCCCAGTTTCTGCAGGTAGGCCACCATGGCATCCATTTCGGTCTTGCCCTGAAGGGCCTTGATATCGGCTTCGGTGTAGGGGAAGCCGAGGACATCCATCTTGTGGCGGGTCTCATCCGGATCAACCTTGTTTCTTTCCAGGAAGGCGTAGGCCGGCATATTGGTTTTGGGCACCATCGATTTCGGTTCGTGCATGTGCTTGTAGTGCCAGGCGTCCGGATACTTGCCGCCGATGCGGGCCAGGTCGGGACCCATGCGGCGCGAACCCCAGAGGTGGGGCTGGTCGTAGGCGAATTCACCCGACTTGGAGTAGTCGCCGTAGCGCAGAACCTCGGTCACCAGCGGGCGCACGGTCTGGGAATGGCAGTTGTTGCAGCCCTCGCGGATATAGACGTCCCGGCCGGCCAGCTCCAGCGGATTGTAGGGGGTTACGGTTTCGATCCTGTCCCTGTCGGTGTTGACCCAGGCAAAGGGCAGAACCATGGTGATGACGGTCCCGACGAGGATGGTGACCGTGGCCAGAACAAGCAGCAGTACAGGTTTGTTTTCCCACATGGATGTCACCCTCCCTGATCAGTTGGCCTGCTGAGCGAGCTGCTCGGCAGGTTCGCCCTTTTTGGCGGTCATGTAGAGGTTGTAGAGGAAGACCACAACCCCGGCCAGGTAGATGATGCCCGAGAAGGCGCGCACCCAGTAATAGGGATACATTTCGACCAGGGTTTCCATGAAGGTGTAGGTCAGGCTGCCGTCCGAATTGGTAGCGTGCCACATGCCCGCCTGCTGGACTCCGGCAATCCACATGCTGATCGAGTAGATGATCTGACCGATCAGCACCAGCCAGAAGTGCAGGTTCGCCAGGCCGATGCTGTAGACCTTGCGACCGAACAGGTAGGGAGCCAGGTAGTAGATGGCGGCGAACAGCACCAGCGAAACCCAGCCCATGGTGCCCATGTGCACATGCCCGGGGACCCAGTCGGTATAGTGGATGAAGGCTGAGAAGGAGCGGATTGACTGCAACGGTCCCTGCAGGGTCTGCAGGCCGTAGAAGGTGATGCCGAGAATCAGGAACTTGACCAGGTAATTCGACTTCATCTGCTGCCATTCACCCTGCATCGACAGGTAGCCGTTGAAAACGCTGCCCCAGGAGGGAGCGATCAGCATGACCGAGAAGGCCATGGCCAGGGTCTGGACCCAGTCGGGCACCGGAGTCCAGAGCAGGTGGTGGGCACCGGTCCACAGATACATGAAGATCAGGCTCCAGAAGGCGATGATCGACATCCGGTGGCTGTAGATCGGCACTCCGGTCGATTTGGGCAGAAAATAGTAGAAGACGGCCAGCGGCGGCGCGGTCAGAACCATGGCGACGGCGTTGTGGCCGAACCACCACTGTACGTTGGCGTCGTTGGTGCCGGCGTAGGCGGAGTAGGACTTGAACAGCGAGACCGGTATTTCGGCGGCATTGACCAGGTAGAGGACGGCAACCCCTACCAGGCATGCGAGCATGTACCAGAGCGAGATGTACATCTGCTCTTCGCGCCGCTTGATAATGGTCATGATGATGTTGATGGCGAAGATCACCCAGAGGATGACCACCATGATGTCAACCGGCCACTCCAGCTCGTGATATTCCTTGGAGGTGTTGTAGCCGAGCAGCAGCGTGATGGCGGCGGCAATGATGGTGGCGTTGAAGAACCAGAGCTGGAAGCGGGCCAGACCGGGGCTCCATAGCGATGTGCGACAGAGGCGCTGAACCATGAAGAAGAAGAGAGCAAAGAAGCTGCCGATCCCCCAGCCGAAGATGCCGGCGTTGGTGTGCAGGGGGCGCAGGCGGCCGTAGGTCAGAAACGGCGGCAGGTTCAGGTCGGGGTCGCAGAGCTGGAACGAGATCAGGACGCCGACAAGAACGGCGACCAGGCCCCAGATGATGCTCCAGACCACAAAGCCGCGGACGATCCGGTAGTCGTAGGCCGGTGTCTCCATGGGTCCTCCTTGGGTTGAGTGTGGCAGGTAACGGTTTGAAGTTTATAGACAAAAACCGAAGAGTCAAGTGACTCTAATTTAAGACCAAAACGGTCATAATAATAGTGGCCGCTCATGGGACTGTCAAGAGGAAATTCCCGCCGGACATGCCGGTACGCTTGACAGCCGGCAACCGGCTTACCTATGCTCGATTGAACCTCTTTTCAGTTATTTACGGACCTCAATACGTGAAACTCGGCATTGGTGCCAAACTCTTTCTCTATACCGGGGCCATTCTGGCGGTCGTGCTGCTGACCGCCTTTTTCGTTCTGGAGCGTAACCAGGCCAGTCAGTGGCACCGTGCCCTTTTCGACCAGAGCCGTGCCTTCGTTCGTTTTGCCACCCCCGAAGTAATGAAGCTTTTTCGCGGCCAGTTCGCCGGGGATTCGCCGGCGCATCATCAGGTCGGGCGTCTGCTTGCCGCCAACCCTGACCTGATGCGCGTCGCGCTCTACAGTGCCCGAGGCCGAAGACTTTATCTGTCGGACCCCTTCGGTCTGCATCGTGCCGTCCCCCTGCCTGAAACCCTGGAGTCGACCGACCTTGGCGAAGGCGGCAGAGGGGAAGATGTTCATGCCTGGCTGCGGGAGCTGCCGGACGGCCCCCCGGTTCTGGATCTGCTCGTTCCTGTTGCCGGCCCGACGGGCGAACGCATCCTCTTTGCCCGATACCTGGTCAGCACCCGGCAGGTCGCCGAACGGATCGGGGAAATTCGGGTCCGGTTTGCGCTGATTGCCATAGGCGCCCTGGGTATCTCCCTTCTGCTGGCGGGCCTGGTTGCCCGGCGTTTCACCCGGCCGCTGGAGGAGCTGACCCGGGGGGTGCGTGCCATCGGCGAGGGTCGGCTTGACACCAAGATTCCGGTGGACAGGCAGGACGAGGTCGGTGAACTGGCACTGGCTTTCAATGAAATGGCGGCCAGCCTCGATGCCAGCCGACGATCCCTGACCGAACGCAACCGGGAACTGCACAGTGCCAACGAGGAACTGCGCCGGGTCCAGATGCAGCTCATCCGTTCTGAGCGGTTGGCCGCCATCGGCCAGCTGGCGGCCGGAGTTTCCCACGAAATCGACAACCCGGTCGGGATCATTCTCGGTTATGCGGAACTCCTGCTCGAGGATCTCGCCGAGGACGACCCGCGCCGGGACGATGTTCTCGGGATCATCGAGGAGTGCCGCCGATGCCGACGCATTACCGGCGGGTTGCTGGGCCTGGCCCGGTCGGTGCCCGAAGAGATGATCGGGGTCGACCTTCATGATCTGGCTGCCGGAATTTTCGACAGCCTGCGTCCCCAGAAGCTGTTCCGGCAGGTCGAGCTGGTTCTGCGACCGGCGAACGGTCCCTTCAGGGTCATGGGGGATGCCGATCAGCTGCGGCAGGTACTGATCAACCTGCTGCTCAATGCCGCCCAGGCCATGGAGGGGCAGGGGCGCATTGAGGTTGAACTCAGGGCCGGAGGAGAGCAGGTTGAACTGCTGGTCAGGGACAGCGGGCCAGGGGTTCCGAAGGAGATCGCCGAGCGGATTTTCGAGCCTTTCTACTCCACCAAGTCGGGCGACGAAGGGACGGGGTTGGGCCTTTCCCTGTGCCGGAAGCTGGTGGAGGATCATGGCGGCAGTCTTGACCTGGTTGAAACCGAATCCGGAGCTTGTTTCCGTCTGATCCTGCCCGGTACGGAGACGGAAAAAAGCTTTGACAACCAGAAGGGCGATTTCTTACCATAGCCGGACTTTCCCTGGCGGTCGAATTGATGCAGAACGTATTGGAATTACTTAAAAACGATCTCGGCGCGGTCGAAGCTCAGTTCCGCGAGGACCTGGCCTCGGACGTCGTTCTGATACGCAAGGTCGGCGAATATGTGCTGGGCAGTGGCGGCAAGCGCGTTCGCCCCATGCTGCTGCTACTGTCGGCCCGCCTGGCCGGATACCGGGGCGACAGGCATATCGGCCTGGCCAGCGTTGTGGAATTTATCCACACCGCAACCCTGTTGCATGACGATGTCGTTGACGGCGCCGCCCTGCGACGGGGCAATGCCTCCGCCAACGCGGTCTGGGGCAATGAGGCCTCCGTGCTGGTGGGCGATTTCCTCTTCGCCAAATCCTTCTCCATCATGGTGCGCGACGGCAACCTCGCCATCCTTAAGGCGCTTTCCGATGCCACGACCATGATGGCCGAAGGGGAAGTGCTGCAGCTGGTGTCGACCTGTGACCTCGAGTTGACCGAGGAACGCTACATCGAGGTAGTTCGCAACAAGACGGCCGTGCTGATGGCCGCGGCCTGCCAGTGTGGCGCCATCCTTGCCGGCGCCACGACTGAGCAGGAGGAGGCGCTGCGTGAAGTGGGCATGGAGCTGGGTATCGCATTCCAGTTCATGGACGATGCTCTGGACTACGTTGCCGACCAGAAGGAGTTCGGCAAGCGCCGGGGGCAGGACCTGGCCGAGGGGAAGATGACCCTGCCATTGATCCACACCCTGCGCCACGCTGATGCCGACGAGGCGCATCGGGTGGAGGAAATCGTCGAACTCGACGAACTGGAAGATTCCCACGTCGAGGAAGTGGTCGCCCTGATCGAGCGTTACGGTGGCATCGACTACACCCGCCGGCGTGCGGCCGAACTGGTCAGCCAGGCCAAGGCCCGCCTTGACATTTTTCCCGATTCCGCCGAAAAGACGGCTCTGTGTACCCTCGCCGACTACGTGGTGGGCCGCAGTCTCTGATCCCCTGCGCATGAGCCGGGGACGGCGTCCGCCGCTGCAATGTTGCCTCGCCGTGCGGGGCCGGTAGCCGATGTTCCGACTCAACCTGCATCGCAAGGTTCTGATCGCCTTCTGGGTCCTGTCGATCCTCCCCCTGGTTCTGCTGGCGCTCAATTCCAGCCACAGCCTGAGGCTGGTGGAAAAGCTGTTGCTGGAAGGTGCGACCCGGGCCCTGAACGAGCAGGCGGCCGAGGCCCTGGAGGTGCGTGCCGAACTGGTCGCCCGCGAGGTGGGGGATTTTCTCCGCTCGGCCGAGGAAGACCTGCGCGCCTTGAGCCTGCTGCCGGTCGATGCCGGCATGTACAGGGATTTCGCCCGTTCCCACCGACGGCAGATCTGGTACCGCCGGCTGGATGTCGAACCGGCCCGCGATGTTCTCGAGGATCTGCTGCTCTACAGTGAGGTCACCTTCATCAATGCGGATGGCCATGAGCGCATCCGCATCGTCAACGGCGACCTGTCGATGGAGCTGCGCGACGTCTCGCGTCCCGAAAACACCACCTACCGCAGCGAAGACTATTTCCAACGGGCCGCGGAACTGCCCGCGGGCAGAATCTACGTCTCGCATGTGACCGGCTGGCATGTCGACAAGGTCGAGGCGCTGGCCGGGGCCGAACGCCCGGAGGAAGCCGTCAATGGGCGTCCCTTCAGGGGGGTGATACGGTTCGCCACCCCGGTGCGCGACGTTGAAGGCCGTCTCAAGGGGGTGATCGTCCTCAGCCTCGACCACCGCCACCTGATGGAATTCACCCAGCACATCACCCCCACCCGCGAACGCTACGTCGTCTATCCTTCCTACGACAGCGGCAATTACGCCTTCATGTTTGATGACGAAGGCTGGATCATCACCCACCCCAAGCCCTGGGATATCAGGGGGCTGGACAGCAACGGACAGCTGGTGCCGCCCTACACCGAGCAGACCTCGCCCGAGCTGGTTGCACGCGGGGTCATTCCCTTCAACCTGCTGTACGCGGGTTTCGTCCATCCCAATTACCCGGTGGCCGCCCGGCAGGTGCAGGCCGGCAAATCGGGCGTCGTTGATGTCACCAATGTCGGCGGGTCGCAGAAGATCATGGCTTACGCACCGATCTTCTACGAAGGCGGTGCGTACGGGAGAAAGGGGATCTTCGGCGGTATCACCATCGGTGCCGAGGTCAAGAATTTCCACCAGCCGGCGCTGCAGGCGGCCAGCCTGATTCAGAAGCAGTTCACCTCCTTCATGACCCAGAGCTGGTTTCTCATCACCCTGACCGGCCTGGCTGTCTTCGTTGCAGCCTATCAGCTGTCGCGCGGTATCGCCCTGCCGCTGCAGGACCTGATTCGTGGTACCCGGGAGATGGCCCGGGGCAACCTGTCGACGAGTATCGCCGTGTCGTCCGAAGATGAGATCGGTCAGCTGACACGCTCCTTCAATACCATGGCGGCGGAATTGCAGACCCGGCGTGAACGTCTGCTGCGCACCCTCGAAGACCTGCGACGCTCACGCAAGGAGATTCTGAGCGAGCGCAATTTCAAGGAAACGGTTTTCGAAAACATCGAAACAGGCATCCTTACCCTGACGACCGAAGGGCAGATCAGCTCCCTCAACGGTCCGGCACGCAAAATGCTCGAACTCGAAGGAGTCGACCAATCGGTACACTGGCAGCAGCTGCTGGCCGCCTGGCCCGAACTGGCAGAAAGCCTCGGCCGCGGACTGAAGGAGGAGCAGCTGCCGCGCTGGAGCGAGTACGTCACTCTGGAGCGCGAGGGAAGGGTGCTGACCTTCCGCCTCGCCCTTTTCCCCCTGGGGCATCGGCATCTGTCAGGACATATCGTCACCATTGAGGATCTGACCGAACGCGTACAGATGCGCCAGCGCATGGAGCGTATGGAGCGTCTCGCCTCGCTCGGTCGGCTCTCCGCCGGGCTGGCGCACGAGGTGCGCAATCCGCTGACCGGCATCAGCCTGCTGCTGGATGAGCTGCACGACCGGCTGCTGCATCAGCAGAACGACCAGGAGCTGATCCGTCGGGCACTGCAGGAGATCGAAAGGCTCGAAGGGCTGGTCGGCAGCCTGCTCAGTTTTTCAACCGTCACGCGCGGCGAGAAAAAGCCCGGGGATCTCTCGCGGGTGGTCGAGGAGCTGCTGCTGCTCGTGGGCAAGCAACTCGAGAAGCAGGGAATCAAGCTGGTGTTCGACCGGGAGCAGAAGCTGCCGACCATCCGTTTCGACGCCAACCGCATCAAGCAGGCCCTGCTCAACCTGGTTACCAACGCCATGGATTCGATGCCCGACGGCGGGACGCTGCATGTCGGAGTTGCGTCCTGCGATGACGGTGTACTGGTAACCATCCGCGATACCGGCATCGGCATGGACTCCGACCGGCTGGAGATGATTTTCGAGCCCTTCTATACCAGCAAGGAGGGGGGAACGGGGCTTGGCCTTGCCATTACCCATAACATCATTTCCGAACACGGTGGCCGCATCGATGCCGAGAGTCGTGTCGGGCAGGGAAGCCTGTTCCGCATCTGGCTGCCTGCCTCCGGCTGATCTTCGCCACATTTTGTTTTGGTTTGTCGATAAGGCCCTTTGTGGTGGCGAAAAGTCACCACTTTTTTATTGCTCATGAGCCACTCTTGCCCTAGACTCTGTATACGTTTCAGAAAAACGATGTCATGTTTCGGGGCGAGTGCAGCTGATGGAAAAGATTCTTATTGTCGATGACGAGGCCTTCATCCGGGAAAACCTCGAGCGCATCCTTTCCGAGGATGGATACCGCACCTTTTCGGTCGATAATGGCGAGGCGGCCATCAACATGGTCTCCGAGGAGGAGATCGATCTGGTGCTGCTCGATCTCAACCTCGGCACGGCCAGCGGCCTCGATGTTCTCAGGATGCTCAGGGAGATCGATCCTGGCATCCTGGTCATCATCATAACCGGGTACGGAACGGTCGAGAGTGCTGTCGAGGCCTTGAAGCTCGGCGCCTACGACTACATAAAGAAGCCGTTCAAGGCCGACGCCATCCATCTGATCGTGCGCCTGGCCCTGGAAACCCAGAGTCTGCGACGCGAGGTGCGCCAACTCAGGCGAGGAAGCCGCCAGGGCCTCGGTAACGATATGGTCGGGGCTAGCAGCCACCTCGAGCAGGTCTATCGCCAGGTCAGGGAGGTAGCCAAGCACGAGACCGCGACCGTGCTGGTCACTGGCGAAAGCGGCGTCGGCAAGGAACTGGTGGCCCGGGCGATTCATGACCTGTCGCCTCGCCGCAATCGTCCCTTTGTCGAGATCAACTGCGGCAGTCTCCCCTTCAACCTGCTGGAGACCGAACTGTTCGGTCACGAGCGCGGCGCCTTTACCGACGCCAAGGCCCGCAAAATCGGCCTGTTCGAGGAAGCCAACGGCGGAACCATCTTTCTTGACGAAGTCGGGGAGATGGATCTCAATCTGCAGGTCAAGCTGCTGCGCGTTCTCGAGGACCGGCGCATCCGCCGGCTGGGGGGAACCCGCAATATCGATATCGACGTGCGCGTGGTTGCCGCCACCAATCGAGACCTGAAGGAGGCGATCGAACAGAAGGAGTTTCGCGAGGATCTCTTCTACCGCCTCAATGTCTTTCCTATCCACGTTCTGCCGCTGCGGGAACGGCGTGAGGATATCGCTCCGCTGCTCGATCATTTCATCGCCATCTTCGCCAAGGCCTTCAACAAGAAGATGCGCGGAGTTTCGCGCGAGGCCCTCGACCTGCTCTGCCGCTACCACTGGCCCGGCAACGTCCGGGAACTGAAGAACGTCGTCGAGCGTGTCTGCATCATGCACAACGTCGAGGTGATCGGTCCCGAGCATCTGCCCGGAGAAATCTGGGGGGAAACGCCAAGGGCCGAGTCCCCCTTCAGTTTCGAGATCCCTCCCGGCGGTATAGCCCTAGAGGACATGCTGGCCGATATCGAGAAGGAACTGATTGGCAAAGCAATCGGGATTACCGGCGGCAATGTCGCCAAAACCGCGAGGATGCTCGGTGTCCCTCGGGGGACGTTGCGCTACAAGCTGGAAAAATACGGTTTTCGTGAGGCAGACTGAGACGCGGGTGGCGAATCCGGCTTTGAAACTGGCCAGATTCGGCCGTTGAATACTGAGTTTAATTGTAGAATGTTGTGGATAATTAAGTATAAATAAGTAAAATAAAGCATAGCAAGAGTGGGCAGGGTTGCTGGCATCGTATTTGCTCAAGGTTCGGTACTGTTGACGGACCCTGCTCTTTCTCCCCATAGGGTCTTTCGGGCCCGGGTGCATCCTCCTCCGCACCCGGGCCTTTTTTTCGGACGGGCGGTCCTTTTCCGCCAGCTCGGCGTTGGATTGCTCTTCACTTGTGCGACGTAGCCTCCGGCTACGCCTTACGCGTTCAGTCGCAACCCGCCTTGATCTGACGAAAAAATCCTCGCCCTTGAAACGGGGGAAGGTCACCCTTTGACCTTTCCCCTTTCCCCTTTTTGGACGGGTGGT
>RFIO01000062.1 GCA_003695205.1 Deltaproteobacteria bacterium | reverse complement strand
CTCGATCATGCTGGTCGTCTACGGTGGTCTGACTGGTCTGAAGGAAACGTCGGTCGGCAACCTCTTTGCCGGGGCCATTCTTCCGGGCCTTCTGCTGTCCGGCCTCTATCTCGGATACGTTGCCGTTCGCTGCGGCCTGAATCCGAAGCTGGGGCCGCCGATCCCGGTTGAAGACCGCACTGCCACGGTCGGGCAGAAGATCGCCATGACCGCCAAGAGCTTCGTGCCCCCCTTCGGCCTGATTCTGACGGTCATGGGCACCATCCTCGCCGGCGTGGCCACGCCGACCGAAGCGGCCGCTCTCGGCTGCCTGGGCGCCATGGTACTGGCCCTGTTCAACAAGAAACTGAATGGTGAAGTCCTCAAGCTCGCCTGCGAAGCTACCCTGCGCACCACGGCGATGATCATGCTGCTCTTTATCGGCGGCAAGATGTTCTCGGTCGTCTTTCTGAGCATGGGTGGCGGCGACGTGGTTGCCGACCTGCTGCTCGGCATGGACGTCAACGAATATGTCGTCCTCGCCATCATGATGGCCGTGGTCTTCATCATGGGCATGTTCATCGACTGGGCAGCCATCCTGCTTGTGGTGGTGCCGATCTTCACCCCGATTGCCAGCGACCTCGGTTTCAATCCGCTCTGGTTCGCCATGCTGGTCTGCGTCAACCTGCAGACATCCTTTTTGACGCCCCCCTTCGGCTATGCCCTCTTCTACTTCAAGGGCGTGGCGCCGCCGGAGTACAGCATGGGTGACATCTACCGGGGGATCATTCCCTTCGTCGTCATCCAGCTGGTCGGCCTGGCGATCATGATGTTCGTTCCGGAAATCATCACCTGGCTGCCGGACGTCTTCTTCGGCCGTTAACAGAAAGCAAGGAGCAACACCATGCTTCCGAAAATACTCAAGATCCTTTACCCCACCGCCATGGGAGCCGGTGCTCCGCACGTCTTTCGCTATGCCCTGAGCCTGGCACGCGAATACGGCGGCGAGCTGCATGTGGTGCATGCCTGCGAGCCCCTCTCCCCCTTCGGCCAGTCTCTGGTGGAGTTGCACCTGAGTCATGAAGACGCCGAGAAGATGCATGCCGAGGCGCGTGAGAAGGTACGCGCGCAGCTCGAGCGGCAGCTGCGGGACCTGGTCGAGGCTGAAATCGGCAGGGCCGGTGGCGACCGCAACCTGGTGGCCAGCCTGCGGGTGCTCGAAGGCCAGCCCGCCGACATCATCCTGCAGCAGGCGGAAGCTGTCGAGGCCGACCTGATCGTCATGGGCAAGCACCGTCACACCGCCCTCGGCGAGGCCCTGATCGGCCACACCGCCAGCCGGGTCAGCCACCGCAGCAGCATTCCG
>RFIO01000061.1 GCA_003695205.1 Deltaproteobacteria bacterium | reverse complement strand
GGTGGAACTCGACAGGGTCGGCCTGCTGCTGCGATCTCCATTTTTGCGGGGCGGTCAGGCAGAGGGCGGCTCCAGGGCAGTTGTCGACCGGAATCTGCGTGGCAGGGCTCAACGCGCCGATAGCTGGGTAAGGTTCAGCCGACTGCTTCGCACGGAAAACCTGACCGAAAACCTCAAGAGCATTCTCGATGCGCTCGACCAGTGGGTTGAGCTTAAAGGGCGGCACCTGCCCGGCAGCTGGGCCGAGCGCATGGCCAACCTGCTTGAGCGGGTCGGCTGGCCTGGTGATGGTGTCCCTGACAGGCGCAGCTGGCAGGCCGTTCAGCACCTGCTCGAGCTGTTGCAACAGTTCGCGTCCCTCGATCGGATCGGTCTGCCGATGAGCCGTTCCGAAGCTGTTTCCCACCTGGCCCGACAGGCCCGGGAAACGGATTTTCAGGTGGACCGGACCGAATCGAGGGTTCAGGTTCTCGGCCTGCTTGAATCGGCCGGGCAGCGCTTTGATAGCCTCTGGGTCATGGGGCTGACAGACCAGACGCTGCCGGCGCCTGCCGCCCCCAATCCCTTTATTCCGATCGCGCTTCAGGTTCAGCACCGTATGCCGCACGCCGATGCCGACCGGGAATACCAGTTCGCCCACACCTCCTGGCAGCGGTTGCTGGGCAGTGCGGAGAACATTGTCGCGAGCTGGCCGGTGTCGATTGAAGGCGCAGAGCCCCGGCCAAGTCCCTTTCTTGCCGGATTGCCGACCCTGGACGCGGATCTTGCTGTCTCGGTTCGGCCGCACGCGGTCATATCCGCTGGCGGCCGACCTGAACGCCTTGATGACTCCGCCGGCAACCCGTTGCCGCCCGGAAGGCCCTTCAGCGGCGGCACCAATCTGCTCAAGGATCAGGCTCTATGTCCTTTCCGCGCCTACCTGCATCAGCGGCTGAGGGCCGAGTGTCTGGACGAGGCTGAGGTCGGCATCGACGCCATGGGGAGGGGGAACCTTGTCCACCTGCTTTTGCAGTATTTCTGGGAGCGGATGAAAACACGCGATCGCCTCGCCACCCAGACGCCCGGCCCTCTTGCTTCGCTGCTGGAGGAACTGGCCGACCGGGCAATCGACAGCTGGCAGAAGCGCGAGCGTGTCGACCTGCCACCCCGTCAGCGAAGGGTCGAACAGCAGCGGCTGGTGCGAACCGGACTGGCCTGGATCGAGCGCGAACTGGAACGGCCCGGGTTCGAGGTTCTGGCCATGGAAGAGCAGCAGGAGGTGGCTGTAGGCGACCTGCGTCTGCGGGTGCGTGCCGACAGGATCGACATGCTCGAAGACGGCAGCCGATTAGTCATCGATTACAAGACCGGCAAACCGGAGCTTGATGCCTGGTTCGATGAGAGGGTGACCGAACCCCAACTGCCACTCTACAGCCTGCAGATTTCCGCTGACAGGTTTGCCGGAGCCTTTTTTGCCAGGGTGCACTGTCGAAGAAGCGACTGCGACTACCTCGGAGTCATCCGTCCTGAGCATGCCTGGGACGAGCGTCGTCTTGCCCGCCAGGAGAAGAAGCTGGCCCAAATGGGTCATGACAGTTTTCAGGGGCTTCTGGAACACTGGCGTACCACCCTGGAAGGGGTTGCCAACGAGTTTGCCCGGGGACACGCGGCGGTCGACCCGGTCGACCTCGACAAGAGCTGCCGCTACTGTGACGGCCTGCCCGTCTGTCGACTGTTGGAGAAACTGGCCCAGGTGGAGACGCCATGAGCGATGTTGTGAAAGCATGTTCGCCGCCCGATGCCGACGTGCGGCGGCGCGCCATCGACCCCGGATATTCGTTTATCGTCCAGGCCCCGGCCGGTTCCGGCAAGACGGAACTGCTCAGCCAGCGTCTGCTGAGGCTGCTGGCTGTAGTCGACCGTCCCGAGGAAATTCTTGCCATTACATTCACGCGGAAAGCCGCCGAGGAGATGAAGGGGAGGGTGCTGGGCGCCCTGAAGACCGCGCAGGCCGGAATTGGCAGAACGGCTCTCGATCCCCATGTTCGCTTCACCCTCGAACTGGCCGACAAGGTCCTTGAACGGGACAGGACTCTTGGCTGGAAGCTGCTCGAGAATCCTTCCCGCCTCCGGTTGCAGACCATCGACAGTTTCTGCGCCTACCTGGTGCGTCGCATGCCCTGGGTCAGCCGTTTCGGCGGGCAGATGGCGATTAGCGAGCAGCCCGAGGACCTCTACCGCTCGGCCGCTGAACTGCTTCTGGCGCGCACCGAGGAGGAAGGACCGGTCGGAGACGCTGTGGTACTGCTGCTCGACCACCTCGACAACCGGCTCGGGCAGGTCCGCGATATGCTGGTCGGCATGCTGGCCCGCCGGGACCAGTGGATCCCCTATGTGCTGGAGGCACGTACACAAGATGTTCGGCTCCGGTTGCAGGCCAACCTGGCACACTGCTGCCAATTGCTGCTGGACCAGCTGGAATCGGCTCTCGCCGCACATCGACGGGAACTTTTGGATCTTGCCAGGTACGCGGCAGCCAACCTGGCCGAAGGCGGCAACACCGACCTGGCCGATGCCCTCGCAGACCTTGGGCCTGATGCCGACATCGAAGCGAGGGTGAGAGCCTGGGACCTGCTGGTGGGCCTTCTCTGTACCGCAAAGGGAGATCTGCGCAAAACCGTCACTGTCAATCAGGGCTTCCCTGCCGGGCGGGAAGGCCGCGAGATAAAGGGCCGGATGACAGCCCTGCTGGCATCGCTGGCCGGCAACGACGAGATCGTCGCCGCCATCGGCGACTACCGCAATCGACCTGGTCTTGGCTACCCAGACGCCGATTGGCGGATTCTTCAGGCTCTGCTCGACCTGCTGCCCGCGGCCGTTGCGGAACTCAGGCGGGTCTTCGCCGACCGGGGCGAGGTCGACTATGTCGAGGTCGCCGGTGCCGCCCTGCTTGCACTGGGGGATGATGAGGCTCCCGAAGAATTGCTGCTGCAGCTTGATGCCGGGCTGAAACACATTTTGGTTGATGAATTTCAGGACACCTCCATCCTGCAGTATCGCCTGCTTCAGCGCCTGACATCCGGCTGGCGTCCCGGAGACGGCCGCAGCCTGTTCCTGGTCGGCGACCCGATGCAGTCTATTTATCGTTTCCGGCAGGCTGAGGTCTCCCTGTTCCTCATGGCCTGCCGGCAGGGGCTGGGTCAGGTGCCACTTGAACCCCTTAACCTGAGCGCCAATTTTCGCAGTCAGGCGGGCATTGTAGACTGGGTGAACCAGGTCTTCGCGCAGGCATTCCCTTCGAGCAACGATGTTCTGCACGGCGCTGTCGCCTTCAGCCCGGCCTGTGCGACCCGTCCGGCGGATCCACAGCCGGCCGTGCAGGTTCGGCTGCAGGTTTCGGATGACGATCAGGCCGCATCCGAGGGAGAAGCCATAGCCGACCTGATCGCCGGCCTGCAGCGAGAGCATCCGGATTGGAGCATTGCTGTTCTGGCCAGGGCCCGTAAACACCTGCAGCCCCTTGTCAGACAACTTGCCTCTCGGGGCATTCCCTTCCAGGGGCAGGACCTCGACACCCTCAGCGACCGGCAGGCCATTCTCGATCTGCATTCACTGACCCGGGCACTGCTCCATCCCGCGGACCGGATCAGCTGGCTGGCGGTACTCAGGGCACCCTGGTGCGGCCTGACTCTGGCCGACCTGGACAACCTGATTCGGGGAGACAGGAACTCAACCCTCCTTGAACTGCTCGAGCAGGGGGACAGCCAGGCGGAGCTGTTCGACAGACTGTCGGTGGATGGCCGGGCTCGATGGCAGCGAATCCGGCCGGCGCTGGCAAAGGCCCTCGGCTGTCGTGGCCGCGTACCCCTGAGGCGCCTGGTCGAATCGACCTGGCTGGCGCTTGGAGGTCCGGCGTGCATCTCCGAGACTGAACTGCCCGATGCCGAGCGCTATTTCGCCCTGCTCGAAGAGATCGAATGTGCCGGGGACCTGGAGGATTTTGCCCAGCTGGAAGCCCGGCTGCAACAACTCTATGCCGGGCCGGGGCCCGCGACCGGCAGCCAGCTGCAGCTGATGACCGTTCACAAGGCCAAGGGCCTCGAATTCGACGCCGTGATCCTGCCGGGCCTGCATCGAAAGGTCACGGGTATCGACCGGCCACTGCTCAACTGGCTCGACCACCCCGAGGTCGGATTGATGCTGGCCGGCCTGCGCCGCGCTGACAGCGACGCCAATGATCCGACCTATGATGCCATCCAGGCCATCGAGACCGAGCGTGACAGGCAGGAAACGACCCGCCTGATGTACGTCGCAGCCACCAGAGCCAAACAACGGCTCTACCTGTTCGGCCAGGTTCGTGCCGACGAGGATGACAACATCAGGCCACCGTCTGAGTCCAGTCTGCTTGGTCGGATCTGGCAGGCTGTTCAGGGGCAGGCCATTCTGGTTGCTGAAGAGAAGCAGACGAGTGTCACAGCCCATCCTGCCGGACTGTTGGTGCGCCTGCCAGTCGATTGGCGGCTTCCCGAACTGGCCGATTCACTCGATACCAGCCTGCCGGTCAGCCTCTCACCCTCCAGGGCCCGGGACGAAATGGCCGGCATGCCGAAACGGCAGGTTTCACTCCGTGCCGGCGAAGGGAGACTGGTTGGCACCCTGGTCCACGCCCTGCTTGAACGGTTGGGGACTTGCGCGCCGTCAAGGAAGGAGCTCGAAGCCGAACTGCCTCATTGGCAGGCCTGGCTGGTGCAGAACGGGCTGCCATGGCATCGGCGCGAAGCTGTGGCGAACAGGGTTCTTGCCGCCATGGTCAACGTCTGTAACGGCCGCCACTGGGACGTGCTGTTCGGCAGGGCTGCGGATGTTCGTGTAGAATGGGGGCTGAACGGCCTGGTCGACGGGCAGCTGCAGCACGCGGTGATCGACCGCAGCTTTGTCGACCCGAGCGGGCTGCGCTGGGTTGTTGACTTCAAGACGAGTGCCCCGGGACGCGGAGAGCCGGTGGAGGATTTCCTGGCCGCCGAAAGGGACCGCTACCGCAGCCAGCTCGATCTTTACGCCAAGCTTGCGCAGTTGTATGATGACAGTCGGCCTGTTCGCGCCGCTCTCTATTTTCCGATGATTGACCGTCTTGACATCCTGTGACCTTTTCCGGACTGATCCATCATCCGCCCGCCGAATGGCTGAAGCTGCTTGAACAGGCCCGCGACCGGGGCCTGAGAGGAGGCCGCGTTCTGGCCTGCACCCGCACCTTCTGTACCCTGCTCGAAGCGGGAGGCCAGGTACACCAGACCCGTATTCCCGGGCGCCTGCATCACCTTGCCCGGCGCGGGGAAGGGCTGGTTCCGGTTGTCGGCGACGCTGTACTGTTCCGCCCTGAACGCCCCGGCCGTGAAGGGGTCGTCGAAACCGTTCTGCCCAGACGGACCTGTATCGTTCGGCAGGCCCCCGGCCGGAGCGGTCGGCAGGTGCCGCAGGTTATCTGTGCAAACGTTGATACCGTCCTGGTCGTAACCGGCCTCGATCTTGACTTCAACGTGCGCAGGATCGAGCGTTACCTCGCGCTGGTGGCCGGCAGCGGTGCCGAGGCCGTGCTGGTGCTCAACAAGGTCGACCTTTGCGACCATCTCGATCAGCGGCTGGAACAGGTAGGTAAGCTGGGCTGTGAGTCAGTCCTGCCGATCTGTGCCAAAACAGGGCGGGGGACCGATCGTCTCGCGCCCTGGCTTACGCCGGGAACGACCCTTGCCATGCTGGGATCGAGCGGAGCCGGCAAGTCGACTCTGGCCAACCTGCTGCTGGGGCAGGACCGACAGCAGGTCGGTGATCTGAGTGATACGGACGGCAGGGGACAGCACACCACAACCCACAGGGAAATGTTCCGACTCCCCGGCGGCGCCTTTCTGATCGACAACCCCGGAATGAGGGAAATCCAGCTGCTCGACGAGGCCACAGACCTGGAGGAGGCCTTTGCCGACATCATCGAACTGGGCTGCCGATGCCGGTTTGGCGACTGCAGGCACGACCGGGAACCGGACTGTGCCGTGCGTGCCGCCGTCGACAGGGGTGAACTGGATCCCGACCGATATCGCAACTACCTTCAGCTTGCCAGGGAACGTGAAGAGAGGCAAAGGGACTATTGAAAGCGCACGCTCCGACCGATAGGGAAATATAGTCGCTCCCGGAGGTCCTGATGCGCTTCCTGCTTTTCCCAGTGCTCGTGGTTCTTCTTTCGGCCTGCGCGTCGTCTCTCGATGTCGGCCGGCAGATCGACGCCCGCCGGCTGGCTGTCGCCCTCGAGGAAGGTCTGAACAACCGTTCCGATGCCCTGATGGCTCTCGGCTGGCCGGACAGCTGCCTTGCTGTCGATTCCAGCCGCTGGCGTTACGGCGATGCCACTGAAGGGCTGCCCTCCGGGACAGCCAGCGTATGGAGCTACTACCAGCTGCGGGTCACCAACAGATGCGACCTTTCCTCCGGCCCCTTTCAGCCGTCAAGTCAGCTGTTGCGGCTCTATTTCAGTGGCGACGGCACCCTGCTCGGCTGGGATCTTCAGGGAACAGGCGCGTCCCTGCCGCCGACATCCCTTAAAACCCGGGTCGAGCAGCGGCTTGCGGCCCTGCCTCATATCTGAATCTGTGTCATCCAGCCGTCCAGGGGATTGCGTCCCTGCCCCGGAGAGGTGATACTGCGTCCTCCAACCGCTGTTGAAAAGGAGGGCGTGCCATGCAGGCCTGGCTGGGGCTTTTCGTACTGACCCTGATTGCGTACCTGCTGAGCGAGGATCGCCGCAACATCGTCTGGCGTCCGGTTGTTACCGGACTGGTGCTGCAGTTCGTTATTGCCGTCGCGCTACTCAGGGTCCCCCTGATCAAGCAGCCCTTTCTGATGCTCAACGATCTTGCTCTGGCACTTGAGCGCGCGACCCGCGCTGGGACCGCGGTCGTCTTCGGGTTCCTCGGCGGTGGTGCCCTGCCGTTTGTCGAAACCAGTCCCGGCGCCTCCTATGTCCTCGCCTTTCGAGCCCTGCCGCTGGTGCTGGTGGTCAGCGCACTGTCAGCTGTCCTGTTTCATCTTGGCATCCTTCAGCGCCTCGTTGCACTGATGGCCCTGGTGCTGCAGCGCACCATGGGCATCGGTGGTGCGGTCGGCATCAGTGCCGCCGCGAACATCTTCGTCGGCATGGTCGAAGCGCCTCTGCTGGTTCGGCCCTATCTGGCCAGATTGTCGCGCGGCGAACTCTTCATGGTCATGACCTGCGGCATGAGCACCATCGCCGGAACGGTTCTGGTGCTGTATGCCGGCATCCTCGGCGCGGTTCTGCCCGATGCCCTCGGGCATATTCTTGTCGCCTCCATCATCAGTGCTCCGGCCGGTTTGGCCATTGCCCAACTCATGGTACCGGCCGGGTCGGACGGAGCCGGGGAGAGGGTGGTGGTCCAAAGGCAGGACAGCTCGGTCATGGATGCGGTTACCCGAGGCACGGCCGAAGGGCTCAGCCTGCTGCTCAACATCGTCGCCATGCTGGTCGTGCTGATCGCCCTGGTCTCACTGGTGAACCAGGGACTGGGCCTGCTGCCCGATTTCTCCGGTGCTCCGCTGAGCCTGGAAAGGATGCTCGGCTGGCTCCTTGCACCGGTTGCCTGGCTGATCGGCATTCCCTGGGACCAGGCGCCGCTGGCGGGCTCGCTGATCGGCACCAAGACGGTTCTCAACGAGTTTGTCGCCTACCTGCAGCTCGCCGGCACCTCCGATGCCATGATCAGTCCCCACAGCCGGCTTATCCTGACCTATGCCCTGTGCGGTTTTGCCAACTTCGGCAGCCTGGGGATCATGATCGGCGGCCTGCGGGTCATGGTGCCCGAGCGGCAGTCCGAAGTAGTCTCTCTCGGCCTGCGCTCCATCGTTTCCGGCACCCTGGCGACCCTGATGACCGGTGCCGTGGTCGGACTGGTTGTCTGATCGGCCGTGCGCCGGCGGCACCTTGTGCTACTCTCGTAGCATGGCTTCAAACGGCAAACGTACCAACGATCCCGTCTTTTTCTGCCTGCTGACCGTTCTGTTGGCAGCCGGGATTTTTCTGGCCGCAAGCGCTGAACGTCTTCCATTTGTCGGCCATTTGGGCTGGGGGGCTGCCATTGTCCTGCTCGCTGTCAGTCTCGGGCTGTTTCTGCGAAGATTCCCCCTGAATCGGCTCGTGCTGGCCCTGCCGCTGGCGACCCTGCTTGCCTGGAGCCTGTCCGACAGGATATGGCCCGGAGGTGGCATTTTCCCTGGTTCCAACATGGCGCTTCCGGCCGGTCTGGTGGCAACGGTCGTACAAGGGCCGGCCGGGTTTTCGAAGCAGTTGCTGGCTCCGGCCGGTGCCTGTGTCAATTTGTTCGCCGACAACCTGGCGCAACCGCGCATGCTGCTCTTTCTGCCGGACGGCTGGCTGCTGGTCAGCGAACCCGGGGATGGACGGGTCCTGGCCCTTTGGGACCAGGATAACGATGGCGTGGCAGATGAACGGCGGGTGTTCGCCAGCGACCTGGACCGGCCGCACGGTCTGGCCGCGGATGGCGGTGCCGTCCTTGTGGCGGAAACAGGCAGGATTCTGCGTCTCATCGATGCCGACGGCGATCACCAGGCCGAGCGATCCCGGGTTGTTTCCACCGATCTGCCCGCTGGCGGTGGTCACTGGACCCGCAGCCTGGCGCTGGACCGGGCGGGGAACCTGCTGGTCTCCGTCGGCTCCGACTGCAACGCCTGCCTCGAAACGGACCCGCGCCGTGGGACCATCCTTCGCATCGATCCCAGCACGGGTCGTAGTGAACTTTACGCATCCGGGCTGCGCAACAGCGTCGGCCTCGCCATTCAGCCCGGCACAGGTGATCTCTGGGCCAGCGACAATGGTCGCGACCTGCTCGGAGACGACATCCCGCCCGACGAGATCAACCGGATTGTCGAGGGGGGCGACTACGGCTGGCCCTGGTGTTATGGTGATCGCACGCCCGATCCGGGCCTGGGCAGCCGGCAGCGGTGCAGTTCGACCATTCCACCTGCGGTTGCGCTGCAGGCCCATGTCGCGCCATTGGGACTGACCTTCGGGGCGGGCCTCGCAGGCCCTATTGATTGGCGCGACGACCTGTTCCTGGCCGAGCACGGCTCCTGGAACCGGTCCGAGCCTGTCGGCTACCAGGTGGTGCGCATTCCCTTTGACGGCAACAAACAGGCCAAAGACCCGGTCCCGCTGCTGGCCGGCTGGCTGCGCAACGGCCATGCCTGGGGACGACCGGTCGATGTGGCCGTCGGGCCGGATGGCGCGCTCTACGTCAGCGACGATCGTGCCGGCGTCATTTACCGGGCGGTTTTTTCCGCAGATGGAGGCAAATCGTGCGCGCCCTGATGCTCTTTTCTGTATTTTTGATTTTGTCCCTGCCTGTCCAGGCCGCGGATTCAGTGCGGGTTTTTCAACTGAAATACCAAAGGGCCGAGGCAGTGCTGGCCGACCTCGAAAAACTGGCCGGCGACTCGGTCCGTCTGGCTGCCAGTGGAACCCGAATCGTCGCCAGCGGTGATCCCGATGCCCTCGACCGGCTGGCCGAGATGGTGAGATCCCTGGATCGACAAAAGCCCCAGTGGCTCATTCGGGTGCGGCAGGAAAAATCGGCTGTTTCAGACGCCTTCGGTGCCTCAGGCACCGATGGGCGCAACAGGATAGGCTACCGGCTCGGCAATATGACCCGGGCCGGGGAACAGACTCTGCTGGTCCTTGACGGTGCGACCGGATTTATCAGTATCGGTCGCGATGAGCCATTCGTCACAAGTTTTGCCGCCATGGTCGGCGAGACAACCGGTCTTGCCGAATCCATCGACTACCGGCAAGTGCGAACCGGATTCACCGTCCGTCCGCATGCTGTCGGCGATGCCGTTGAACTCGAGCTGGTGCCGACCCTCGAACGGGTCGCGGGTGAGGGGAGGGGTAAAAGAATCCTTTTTTCCCGGTCGGCGACCACCCTTCGCGCCGTGCCCGGAGACTGGATCGATATCGGCCGGGTATACGACCGGGCAGGAGGCGCCGGGCTGGCGCTCCTTTCCTACCGGGTCGGCAATATGGAAAAACACTATCGGCTCCGGGTACGTGTCGAGCCCGGACCCTGACAAAGGAGGCAGATTCATGGCCGTTGTGGAAATCAGTGTTGCGCCCCTGGGAACCGGCAGCCCCGGAGTTTCGGAATATGTCGCCGGTGCCCTGGCCGTACTGCGGGAAAGCGGGCTCACTTATCAGCTCACCCCCATGGGGACGGTGATCGAAGGGGATATCGGGGAGATTTTCCCCGTACTGCTGAAAATGCATCAGTCGCCCTTTGATCGCGGCGCGGTCCGGGTTTCGACCCTGATCAAGATCGACGATCGCCGTGACCGATCCGACCACGGCATGAAGCACAAGGTCGAGGCGGTTCAGCGACTGCTGGCTGAATGAGGATTCTCTGTTGACACTCTCCATGCGATTTGCTATCAATGTCGAGCTTTTCAGCGGCCCCGTCGCCAAGTGGTAAGGCAGAGGTCTGCAAAACCTCCATCACCAGTTCGAATCTGGTCGGGGCCTCCACCCGCACACCAGGCCAGCCCCATGGGGCTGGCCTTTTTTTCAGCCCGGACTCCAGGCCGCCACCGATGAACCTGCTGCAACCAGACGTCATCGCGCTTGTCCTCCTTCTCGGAGGTGCCGGCGGTTTTCTTGCCGGGCTGCTCGGAATAGGCGGCGGCATTATTTTCGTCCCCCTGTTTCTGCACCTTTTCCCCCTTGTTGGCGTTTCTGCCGATGTCATGGTGCATATGGCCTTCGGCACAAGCCTTGGCATCATCCTGCCGACGGCCGTCAGCAGTACCTTCGGACACCGCAAGCGCGGCAACGTGGACTGGCACCATGTCTACGGGCTGGCGGCCGGTGGTATTGCCGGTGCCCTGGCCGGGTCGACCCTGGCTGCCTGGCTGGATGGCGACCGGCTGCAACTGGCGTTTGCCCTGATGCAGATTGCCGTCGCCATGCGCATGTTCCGTCAGAAACGCTACCTGCCGCCGGAGCGGGACGGACGGGTCCCCTGGCTTCACCTTGCTTTTGTGGGAGCCGCTGGCGGTCTCTTCTCCTCCTTTTTCGGCGTCGGCGGCGGGGTCGTCGCCGTCCCTCTCATGGTCATCACCCTGCAGCTGCCGATCCATCTGGCGGTCGGCAACTCCAGTGCCCTGATCGTCGTCAGCTCTCTCGCCGGAGCGCTTTCCTACGCTTTGCATGGCTACGGTCTGGCCAGCCTGCCCCCGTTTTCCTTTGGCTACGTCAACCTGTTGGTCGCAGGCCTGGTCGCGCCCCTGTCCATGGCCATGGCCCGGGTCGGTGTACGGGTTGCCGCGCATTTGCCGCATGATAGACTGGTTAGGGCCTTCGCCATCCTGCTGATTGTCGTAGCCGTCAAAATCGGCTGGCGGGCTCTTGGCTGAGTCGGGGAGACCGTTGGCCGGGGAGAGGTGCCATGCAGAGATCTCCAGTCGTGAGTGGCAGGTTCTATCCCGACAACCCCCGGGTTCTGAAGGAACAAATTGAGTATTTTCTGCCAGGTACGGCAGCACCGGCCGAAGCCGTCGGTATCGTCTCCCCGCATGCCGGCTATATCTACTCCGGTGGCATCGCCGGTGCCGTCATCGGTTCAACCCGCATACCCGACACGGTCATCGTCATGGGCCCGAACCACCAGGGGCTCGGTGAATGCGCTGCCGTCTTTTCCCAGGGGAGCTGGCTGACGCCCCTCGGCACCTGTCCCATCGCCAGTGAACTTGCCGAACGGCTTCTGGATGCCTGTTCGCTTCTGACGGCGGATGAACTGGCGCACAGGTACGAACATTCTCTCGAAGTCCAGGTTCCGTTGCTGCAGGCCTGCAGGCCGAACGTTCGCCTTGTGCCGATCTGCCTCGGGCATCTGCCCCTGGATCGGCTGCTAGAGCTTGGTGGCGCTGTTGCCGGCGTGCTTGCAAAAATGGAAAACAGGCCCCTGCTTCTGGCCAGCAGCGACATGAGCCACTACGTATCCGCCAAGACCGCAAGGACCCAGGATATGCTGGCCATCGAACGGGTTCTCGACCTTGACCCCGAGGGTCTCTACCGGGTCGTGCGTGACAACCGTATCAGCATGTGTGGTGTGCTGCCGACCGTTGTCATGCTGGCCGCCGCGCGACAGCTCGGCGCCACTTCGGCCGAACTGGTCCGTTACGGCCATTCGGGAGAAATCACCGGCGACGACAGGGAAGTGGTCGGTTATGCCGGAATACGGGTGAGCTGACGGCTTGCCTGACGGCCGTTTGTGCAGTATAAAGGCGCGACCCGGACGCCGGCCCCTGCCGGCGTCACTACCTGCCAGGAGTCCGCGCCATGTCGAATCTACGCGTTCGCTTTGCCCCCAGCCCCACCGGTTACCTGCATATCGGAGGGGCCCGTACCGCCCTGTTCAACTACCTGCTTGCCCGCCGGGAGGGCGGAACTTTTGTGCTGCGCATCGAAGACACCGATCTCGAGCGTTCCAGCCAGGAATCGGTCGATGCGATCTTGCAGGCCATGGAATGGCTGGGGCTCGATTATGATGAGGGCCCCTATTACCAGACCGAGCGCTTCGATCTCTATCAGGAAAAGATCGACCAGCTGATCGCTGAGGGCAAAGCCTACCGCTGCTACTGCACCCCGGAAGAGCTGGAGAAAAAGCGCCAGCAGGCTATGCTGGAAAAGCGCAAGCCCAAGTACGATGGCACCTGTCGCGACCGCTCCGACCAGCCAGAGGGACGGCCCCATGTGGTGCGGTTCCGGGCACCTCAGGAGGGCGAAACGGCCTTCACCGATCTGATCAAGGGGCCGATCAGCTTCGCCAACGATGAGCTCGACGACCTGATCATACGCCGCACGGACGGCTCGCCGACCTACAATTTCGTCGTGGTGATAGATGACGCCACCATGGGCATCAACCTGGTTCTGCGCGGGGATGATCATATCAACAACACTCCCCGGCAGATTCAGCTCTACCAGGCGCTTGGCTATCCGGTGCCGCAATTCGCCCATGTACCGATGATTCTCGGCAGCGACAAGACGCGGCTTTCGAAGCGCCACGGCGCGACTTCGGTTATGGCCTACCGGGACCAGGGCTATCTGCCCGAAGCCCTGGTCAATTACCTGGTGCGCCTCGGCTGGTCCCATGGCGACCAGGAGATCTTTTCGAAGGACGAACTGGTCAGCCTGTTCAGCCTCGATCAGGTTGGCCGCTCTGCCAGTGTTTTCAATCCTGACAAACTGTTGTGGCTCAATGCCCATTACATCAAGACGGGCGATCCGAAGCGCCTTGCCGCGCTGATGGTTGAAAAACTGGCCGAGCAGAACATTTCGGTCAAAGCCGGCCCCGATCCGGTTGCCGTTGTCCGGTCCCTGCAGGAGAGGGCGCGTACGATTGTCGAACTGGCCGATGGCGCCCGTTTCTTCTACCTTGAGCAGGTCGAATATGACGAGAAGGACCGCGCGAAGCTGCTCACCCGGGCGCAAAGAGACCTCCTGGAACGCCTGCGCGCACTGTTTGCCGGGGAACCGGAATTTACTGCCGCGCCGCTGAAGCAGGCTTTCGGACGTTTGCTCGAAGAGCTTGAGCTCGGTTTCGGCAAGGCCGCCCAGCCGCTGCGCGTGGCCATGACCGGCAGCAGGGGCGGCCCTGACCTGTTCGAACTGATTGAAATTCTCGGTCGGGACCGCGTTCTGGCGCGCATTGATCGGGCTCTTGAAAGCCTGGTCTGAGGCCGGACCATCTTTTCCGCTTAACGGACAGGCGCTTCCCGTCGACAAGATGATGACGGCCAGATTCGGTCGCCAAGTCGACGGGAAGACCATGACCAGGAAAGACATACCCCGCAAAGCCAAACTGATTCAGCTCGGATCGCCTGCCGATGACGGCCGCTCGCCCGTTCTGCATCGCGTACAGCAGGTTCTCGATGCTTTGCAGCAGCCAGGCTGGGTGCTTGAATCAGGCGGGGGTGTGCTTGCCGCCAACCGGGCTGCCGACCGGCATTACGGGCTTGAACGGCGCGAGTGGCAGGAGACCACCTTTCTCAAGGCCACGGGGCTGAGAAGGCGCACCCTGCAGCGGCTTTTCCGCCTCGCCGGAGAAGAAGGGGAGGCCTTTCAGGAGGGGGAACACCTGCGCCGCAACGGCGAACGCTTCCCCGCCGATATTCGCGTGACCCGCATCGACTGGGATGACGCCGGCGCCTTTCTGGTTGTCGCCCAAGACCTTTCCGAACATCAGCGCGCACAACGAGCCTTCCAGGACAGTCGCGCCCGCTTCCAGCAGACGTTCGACCATGCCGCGGTCGGCATGGGACTGATGCTGGAACAGGGCTATTTTCTCCAGGCCAACCAGGCTATGGCCGACATTTTCGGCTACAGCCGTGTCCAGCTGATGCAGTTGCAGTTCAGTGAATTGCTCCGTCCCGACCGCCAGGCTGAAATACTCGCCAGGCTGCAGGAGGCGCGTGCCTGCGACGATTCCTTCCACCGGGAAATATCCTTTGTACGTTCTGACGGGTCCAACGGCTGGGGCGAACTGTCGGCAACCTGGTTTCAGGCCGAGGATGATCAGCCGGGTTATTGGATCCTGATTCTGCAGGAGACAACCTCAAGGCACCTGGCCGAGGAAGCTCTGGCCAGCAGTGAGGAGCGTTACCGCCAGGTCGTGCACCAGGTCAGTGACGTGCTGTTCCAGCTCGACGGGGAAAGCCGCATCAGTTTTTTGAATCCGGCCTGGGAAAAAACCTCCCGGCTGAAGACGACAGATGGCATCGGCAGGTCCCTGTACGATTTTGTCGTCGAGTCCCAGCGCGATCGTTTGCGCGATATTGTTTCGGACCTGCGCAAGAAGGGGCAGGGCAGCGGCGAGGGTGAATTTCTGTTCCAGTTCTCTTCCGAGCATCAGCTCTGGATGCTGCTCAACCTGATGGTCGACCGTCACGGGCGCCTGACTGGTTCTTTGCATGACATTCACAGGCAGAAAGGGGAGAAGGACAGGCTCCAGGGGGAAAGAAGCTTTTTGCAGTCCGTTGTTGATGGCGTCTGTGACCCGCTGCTGGTCGTCGATCTCGATTTCAGGGTGCAACTGCTGAACAGGGCCGCACGTTGGGACAGCCGACTCTTTTCTGTCCACGGAGAAAAACCTCGCTGCTATGAAGTTCATCTCGGTCGCACCGTAAGCTGCTCGGGCGAGGACCACCCCTGTCCAATGGAAGAGGTGCGCAAGACCGGGCAGGCGGTGACGGTGCTCCACAACAGGCAGGACAGTGACGGCAACCAGCGCATCTACGAAGTACAGGCCTCGCCGTTGCGGGACGAAATGGGGCAGATGTCCGGGATTATCGAAACCTTTCGTGACATCACCTACCTGTTCGAAACCGAGGAACAGCTGCAGGAAAAGGATAACCGCCTCGACTACCTGATTCAGCACGACCTGCTGACAGGGCTGCCCAATCGCAGCCAGTTCCTTGTGCGGCTCAAGCGCCTGATGAAGCGGGCATCCGAGACGGGGCGCAAACTCGCGGTTCTGCTGCTCGACCTGGACCGGTTCAAGAATATCAACGATTCCCTCGGGCATGGGACCGGCGACCTGGTGCTGGTCGAGGTCGCCCGGCGGCTCAGGGAGACCTTGCGAGACTCCGACGTGATTGCCCGTCTCGGGGGCGACGAGTTCATTATTCTGCTGGACAATATCGGCAGTGCCGAAAAGGCGGAGAGGGTCGCCGGCAAGGTTCTTGGCGCCCTTGAACCCCAGTTGGATATCAACGATTGCCAGCTGTTCGTTACCGGAAGTCTCGGCATCAGTATCTTCCCCGACGACGCCTGCAGTCCAGAGGATATGCTCAAATCGGCGGACACGGCCCTGTTCAGGGCGAAGAAGGCCGGGCGCAACAGTTACCGCTTCTATACGTCGGACATGAATGCCCGTTCGCGGGAACTGCTGCTGCTCGAGGCCTCCTTCCGCCAGGCACTGGATGAAGAGCAGCTCGTTCTGCATTACCAGCCGCAAATTGACCTTTTCACCGGGCAGACACGCGGTGTTGAGGCCCTGGTGCGCTGGGAACATCCGCAGAAGGGCATGATCTCTCCGGGTGATTTCATCCCGCTGGCCGAGGAAACCGGCCTGATCGTTCCCATGGGGCAGTGGGTTCTGCGTCAGGCCTGCCGCCAGAATGCCGCCTGGGTTGAGGCCGGCTTCATGCCCCTGAGGATGACCGTCAACATTTCGGCCCGGCAGTTTCTCAAGGAGGACCTGCTCGAAGACCTTGTCGGCGTTCTGCGGGAAACTGGTCTGGACCCGGGCCTCCTGGAGCTTGAGATTACCGAAAGCATGATCATGCATGACGTCGCGGCAGCCACCAGGGTTATGGATTCCATTGCCGCCGAAGGTGTTCACCTGGCGGTGGATGATTTCGGCACCGGGTATTCGTCGCTGGCGCACCTCAAGCGCTTTCCCCTGACGACACTTAAAATCGACCGTGCCTTTGTCAAGGACATCGGCCAGAACAACGAGGACGAGGCCATCGTCAAGGCAATTGTCGCCCTGGCACACAGCCTCGACCTTCAGGTCATCGCCGAGGGAATCGAGACCGAGGAACAGTATCGTTTTCTCAAGGCCGCCGGTTGCGACCAGGGGCAGGGGTTCCTGTTCAGTCGGCCTGTGCCGGCAGCAAAAATCCTGTCCTTTCTCAGGCCTTGTCCCATTCTCTGAAAAGGGAAAAAATGCCTTGACCGGCCAAGGCAGGTCTGGTAAATAACGGTTCCGCTTTTTGGGGTGTCGCCAAGCGGTAAGGCAGCGGACTCTGACTCCGCCATTCGGGGGTTCGAATCCTCCCACCCCAGCCACAAAATCTACAGCATTGCTGTTCAGGATACGAGAGGTGGGCCATGCCCGCCTCTTGTCGTATCCAGCCGGTGGAGTAGCAAATGGAAACCGGAGTTTTCCATTTCTGGCAGCCCGAAGTTCCCCAGACAGTCAGGACCGGCCCTGAAGAACGGCCGGTTCCCATCCCCGATCGGCCTGTCCCATTGCTGCAACCGACCGCAGGCCGGCCGACCGATCACGAGATCGGTGAAGGGGTGTACTCCTGGCTGAGGCAGAACCCTGACCATCCTGACGCTTCTGTCTGGGCCGCCTTTCTTGCCGATGCCTTTCCGCACTATGTCGCCGACCTGGCTGCGCACGCGGTCATGCTCAACGCCAAAAAGGTCGACGCTCCCTACCTGCGGCGCATGCTCAACTGCCTGAAGATTCTCGCCCTGATCGAACCCGAAAGGGCTGACCTGCAGGCGCAGATCGGCCGCACGCTGATCGATCTCGCGTTTCAGTTCGCCGAGCTGCCGAACAGCAGGCACCTCCTGCTCGAAGCTCTCGGCCGTCTCAACCGGGCCCGCAGCCTCGGTGACGAGACCGCGGCCACCTGTGATGCCCTTGCTCGCGTCAACTTTTTCCTCGGTGACTACCCCCTGGCCCGACAACTCTGGCAAAGTGTCTGCGATCACCTGAACGACCCGGAGAGGGAGGCGTCCCTGAAGCGGCAGCTTGAACGAATTGATGCCTGGGATGTGCCGCCGTATCCTTTGCTGGACGACCTGGAAACCCTGGGTCAGGCGATAACCTGCTGGGGGGAAAGGGATTACGAGGGCGCCCTCGACCGCCTTGCGATGATCGAGCGCAGGGGCGAACTGCTCAGCAACATGAACATGCCCGTCTTTTACCACCTGCGCGGGCTCTGCCTGCTTGGGCAGGACAACCGTGCCGAAGCCGCCGACTGCTTCCGGCAGGCCTTGCGGGTCGACGGGGATTTTGCGCCCGCCATCGAACAGCTCGAAAAACTGGAAAGCTGATTTTCGACCTTCTCGAACGATTGACAGCCCGAGCGTAAGACTGATTTAATAAGCGCCCGGATCCGCCCAAACCCTATCAGGAGGAAAACATGAACCCCCTGGCCCAGGAACTGAACGCAATGATCGAAGCCGAGCGCCCGGAGGTGCTCGCCATGCTGTCTGAACTCGGAAAGAATCTTTTCTTTCCCAAGGGCATCCTGACCCAGTCGGCCGAGGCCAAGGAGAAGGCCCACCGGTTCAACGCCACCATCGGCATCGCCACCGAGGACGGCGGCCCCATGTATCTGCAGTGCATCCAGGACCATCTTTCCGAATTCGACCCGAAGGATATCTATCCCTACGCTCCGCCTGCCGGCCGCGCAGACCTGCGCCAGCTCTGGCGTGACAAGATGCTGCGGGAGAATCCTTCTCTTGAAGGCAAGTCCTTCAGCAACCCCATCGTGACCAACGCCCTGACTCATGGACTGTCGATTGTCGCCGACATGTTTATTGATGCCGACGACGCAATCGTGCTGCCTGACATGATGTGGGGCAATTACAATCTGACCTTCGCCGTGCGGCGGGGAGGAGTCATCCGCAAGCACAACACCTTCACTCCCGAGGGCGGCTACGATGTCGAGGCTTTTGCGGCTGAACTGAAAAAGGCCGCGGCCGAAAAGGGCAAGGTGGTCGTGCTGCTCAACTTCCCCAACAATCCGAGCGGCTATACCCCCACGGTAGCAGAGGGTGAAGCGATCGTTGCCGCCATTCGCGAGGTTGCCGAAGCCGGTTGCAACGTTGTCGCCGTCACCGACGATGCCTACTTCGGTCTCTTTTACGAGCAGAGCCTGACCGAATCGCTTTTCGGGCGTCTGGCCAACCTGCACCCCCGGGTGCTGGCCGTGAAGCTCGACGGAGCCACCAAGGAGGAATATGTCTGGGGCTTTCGCACCGGTTTCATCACGTTTGCCGGTGGCGGCACCGGTGAGCAGGCGCAACTTCTGACCGCCCTTGAGAAGAAAACGATGGGCATTATCCGTGCCACCATTTCCAACTGCCCGCACCCCAGCCAGACTTTTGTTGTCAAGGCGTTGCAGTCTCCTGACTTCGAGGCCCAGAAGCAGCAGAAGTACGAGGTAATGAAGGGGCGGGCGCTCAAGGTCAAGGAAGTGCTCGATACCGGCCGCTTCGACGATGCCTTCAGCTACTACCCCTTCAATTCCGGCTACTTCATGTGCCTGAAGTTGAAGACCGTCGATGCCGAGAAACTGCGCGTTCACCTGCTGGACGCCTATGGTGTCGGAACAATCAGCATCGGGTCCACCGACCTGCGCGTCGCCTTCTCCTGTATTGCCGAGCAGGACATCCCGGAACTGTTCGAAACCATCTACAAGGCGGTCAAGGACATCGAATAGCTCTTTGTCCCCGATCCTTTCTGGTACAATAAGGCCCGCGTCAATGCGGGCCTTTTCTTTTGTCTGCGAGGGATGGATGGATACCTTTGTTCAAGCGCGGCTGCAAGAGGGACTGGCCGACCTGGCCGGATTCCGGCAACTTCAGAAGCTCGTGCGCGAGACCGGAGCCCGCGGCTGGCTGGTGGGAGGCTGCCTGCGGGATTTCTGCCTGG
>RFIO01000466.1 GCA_003695205.1 Deltaproteobacteria bacterium | reverse complement strand
GAGGATCTCTGATGCAGGTGCTGGTTCTCGGTATCGGCAACAGCCTGATGAGCGACGACGGTTTCGGCATCCGGGTCGTCGAGCAGCTGCAGCGCCGGTACCGGTTTCCGGACAACGTCCGGGTGCTCGACGGCGGCACCCTCGGTCTCGACCTGCTGCCACATCTGGAAGGGGTCGAGAAGCTGCTTATCGTCGATGCCGTCGACATGAAGAGTGAGCCGGGCACCGTCTTCCGCCTCGAAGGGGAAGAGGTGCCCCGGGCCTTCGCCAACAAGCTTTCGGTGCACCAGATGGGGGTCCAGGACCTGCTGGCGGTGGCCGAACTGCAGGGCTACTGCCCTCCGGAGCTGGTCTTCTGGGGCGTGCAGCCAGGCAGCATCGAAATGGAGATGGAACTCAGTCCAGCGGTCAGGCCTGCGGTGGACCAGGTGGCTGACAAGGTCGCGGCAGAGCTGGCCGCCTGGGGCTGCGCTCCGGAAAAGCTTCCGTCCTGAATCGGGGCCGGTCGACTGCGACCGGCCCCTGTTCTTTGGAGGAAAGACGCCATGCGACCGTTATGGCTTGTGTTGGCCGGTCTGCTGCTGGCCGCCTGTTCATCCGGGTCGGTCGACTACCCGGCGCGTCCGGTGCCGGCCGACCTGGACAGCGAGGCGCGTGTCCGAATCGGCAAAGACCTGTTTGCGGCTCGCTGCGCCTCCTGCCATGGCCACCCGTCCGAAGGTCGCTCGCCCCGCGCGGTCTTTTTCGAGCCGCCGGCACCCACCTTCGGCGAACCGAAATATCGCGGTATCGACCCCGCGTATCTCTACTGGCGCATAGAGCACGGCAAGACGGTTGAGCCCTTCCTGTCGCGCGGTTCGGTGATGCCGGCCTGGGGCCCGCATTTCACCTCGGAACAGATCTGGAGCCTTGTCGCCTGCCTGCGTAGTCGGGCGGACGGCAGACCCTGATGCCGTCATGACCCTGTTTTATTGCGCCTAATCGATTTTTATCGTTACTTAAAAAAGGCGGTCTCGGGGTGTTTCACCCGAAAAAGTGGCCACAGGGTGTTGACCCCGGCCGGGCGGGGGCGTATTCTTCCCCCGTTTACCGGCTTGTCACCTGTTTTCCCTGGGCCGGCACAACAGCCTGATTGACCGGTCGCGGCCCCGTCTCAACGGCCGGCCCCGGAGTCGGGCTGTTCGTTTTGCGCCAGAACCCGCGTCAGCGGAAACAAACAGCAAGGGGGCTAATGATGCAAGAAAACGGACTGGATGCCGCGCAGCTCGGCCTGAAGAGTGTCGGCAAGATCTACCACAACCTCGGCTACGAGGAGCTGTTCGAACACGAGCAGGCCCGCCAGGAGGGCGCCGTTTCCGACAACGGCACCATGATGGTCGACACCGGCAAGTTTACCGGCCGCTCGCCGAAGGATAAATATTTCGTCCAGCAGGATCCTTCCGCCGCCAACATCGCCTGGGGCAACATCAACCAGCCCATCTCGCCCGAGGTTTTCGACGAACTCTACGCCGATACCGTCGAATACCTTTCCGGCAAGGACCTGTACGTCACCGACGGTTTCTGCGGATCCAACCCCGCGACCCGCAAGAGCGTCCGCTTCATCACCGAGTTCGCCTGGCAGTCCCACTTCGTCAAAAACATGTTCATCCGTCCGGACGCCGAAGATCTGGCCGGATTCAGCCAGGATTTCACCATCTACAACGCCAGCAACCTGACCAACGAGAAGTGGCAGAAGCACGGCCTCAACTCCGAGGTCTTCGTGGTCTTCAACATCGAGAAGAACGTGGCCATCATCGGCGGCACCTGGTACGGCGGCGAGATGAAGAAGGGCATGTTCACCATGATGAACTACTGGCTGCCGCTGCAGGGGATCCTCTCCATGCACTGCAGCGCCAACGTCGGCAAGGAAGGCGACGTGGCCCTCTTCTTCGGTCTGTCCGGTACCGGCAAGACCACCCTGTCGACCGATCCGGAGCGCAAGCTGATCGGTGACGACGAGCACGGCTGGGACGACGACGGCGTCTTCAACTTCGAGGGCGGCTGCTACGCCAAGTGCATCAACCTCTCGGCCGAGAACGAGCCGGAGATCTACAACGCCATCCGGCGCAACGCCCTTTTGGAGAACGTTGTTGCCAACGCCAACGGCGTGGTCGACTTCAATGACGGGTCCAAGACCGAGAACACCCGCGTCTCCTACCCGATCGAGCACATCGACAACCACGAGCCGAGCCTGAAGGGCGGTCATCCGAAGAACATCATCTTCCTGACCTGTGACGCCTTCGGGGTGCTGCCGCCGGTCTCCAAGCTCACCAGGGAGCAGGCGATGTACTACTTCCTGTCCGGCTACACCGCCAAGGTCGCCGGCACCGAGCGCGGCGTCACCGAGCCGCAGGCGACCTTTTCCGCCTGCTTCGGCGAGGCCTTCCTGCCGCTGCATCCGACCGTCTACGGCAAGCTGCTCGGCGAGAAGATGGAGAAGCACGGTGTCAACGCCTACCTGGTCAACACCGGCTGGGCCGGCGGCGGTTACGGTGTCGGTCAGCGCATGAGCATCAAGGCGACCCGCGCCTGCATCAACGCCATCCTCGACGGCTCGATCAACGACGCCGAGTTTGAGCAGACTCCATTTTTCAAGCTCAACATTCCCAAGGCACTGCCCGGGGTCGACAGCAACCTGCTCAACCCGCGCAACGCCTGGGAAGACAAGGATGCCTTCGACGCTACCGCCAGGAAGCTGGCCGGCATGTTTGTCGACAACTTCAAGAAATACGTGGTCGAAGGGGATGTCGACTTCACCCAGTACGGGCCGAAGGTCGACTGAGTCCTTTGCCATATCGTCTCGCGAGGGCGGCCTTCGGGCCGCCCTCTTTTTTTGCCCTCCGGCGCGCGTTCGTGCCACAATCGTCCCATGTGCCTGATCCTGCTTGCCATCGAAAGTCATCCCCGCTTTCCGCTGGTGATTGCCGCCAACCGGGATGAGTTCCACGACCGGCCGAGTTTGCCCGCGGCCTTCTGGCGCGAGAACGAACAGGTCTGGGGCGGTCGGGATCTGCGCTCCGGCGGCAGCTGGCTGGCGGTCACGCGTGCCGGACGCCTGGCGATGGTCACCAACGTGCGCGAAGGGATCCGCGAATCCCGGGGACGCTCGCGCGGTGAGCTGGTACGCCGGTTCGCGCTTTCCGACCTGGGCCCTGCCGACTGGCTGAGAGAAAGGCGCGCTGAAGCCGGCGACTATCCGGGTTTCAACCTGATTACCGGTGTCTGCGGCGGCGACCTGTGCTACTGGAGCAATCGAGGCCGTATCGTTCCGGAGAGAATCTCTTCGGGAATTCACGGCCTGAGCAACGGCCGGCTCGACGCTTC
>RFIO01000465.1 GCA_003695205.1 Deltaproteobacteria bacterium | reverse complement strand
GTCCTGCCGTCAAGGAGGTGTGCCGTGTTGCGCTGGTGGTTTTCTGCCCTGGTTCTCTGTCTGTTGGCCTGCGCCTGTACCGATCTGAAAACATTGAGAAAATCCGATCCCATTCAGCCGGTTCGCGATTACGAGCGCCTGCTGGTGGGCGATTTCCGCGCCGACTACATCGGCAACGACAACTGCCTGGCCAAATGCCACACCCACGACAGTATCGCCCGCGACTTCAAGCACTCGATTCACAGCGAACAGGTTGCCGCTGACACCGGCCTGCCCCTGGTCAACTGCGAATCGTGCCACGGCCCTGGCAGCGAGGCGGTGAAAAACGCCGACAAGGCCGGCAAGTGTGACACCAGCCACCTGATCGACCTGAAGTCCCTGCCACCCCAGGCCCAGGCGCTGGTCTGCCTCAAGTGCCACAGCGCCGCATCGACCCCCAACCTGACCTTCTGGAATGCCAGCCTGCATGCCAACAGCGACGTCAGCTGCTTCGACTGCCACAAGCTGCACCAGGGCCCGGCGCAGAAGGCGAGTCGCCAGGAGGTCAACGATCTCTGTCTTGGCTGCCACAGCCAGATCCGCAGCCAGCTGTACCAGAATTCCCATCACCCGATCCGGGAGAACAAGGTGGTCTGCATCGACTGCCACAACCCCCACGGCAGCCGCCAGGAACACCTGCTCAACGGCACCACGGTGCGGGAGACCTGCAGCCGCTGTCACATGGACAAGCAGGGCCCCTTTGTCTTCGAACACGCTGATGTCACCGAAACCTGCAGCAACTGCCACCGGCCGCACGGCTCCCCCAACCGTAAACTTCTCAGCCAGGCCCAGCCCTTCCTGTGCATGCAGTGCCACCCGGGGCACCTGAGCGAGGACGCCCATTCGGCCCGCGGCGCCCTGTCTTCCGACAGCATGAAGCAGCTGTTCTACAACCGCTGCACCGACTGCCATTCGGCCATCCACGGGACCGACATCCCCTCGTCCCACGGACGCGGCACTTTCATCAGCCGCTGAGTCGCGGCCTGCCATCACAGGAGGAGACCGATGCTGACCCGAACCCTGATTGCCCTTCTGACCGTGACGCTGCTGATGACCCCGGCTCTGGCCTTCGACAACGGCGAGGTCCGGCTGGAGGCCGGCTACCGTCTGACCGACGATGATGGCGCGGCACGGGTCAAACCCTACGACCATCTGACCAGCTCGCCGATCATCAACCTGCTGGCCAACCGCTACGGGCAAAACGGCCATGTCAGCCTGGACGCCTGGCTGCGCAGCGACCGTGACTACAAGCTCGAATTCCACGCCGATGGTCGGCGATACGGCCGCGTCACCCTCAGGCTGGAAAACTTCGTCCACAACCTCGATCACATCCCCTATACCAGCCGTCCCGACGCCGACACCTTCCCTGCCGGCACCTCACCCCGGGCCGTTTTCACCGATCACAACCCCGGGGCCAACTATCGTCTCGATATCGGCATCCAGGAGGCCCGCTTTCAGGGCCGGCTGAAAAATTATCCGGCCCATGTCCGCGTCAACTACTGGCGGCTGGAGCGGGAAGGGACCCGCCAGCAACGCTTCGTGTCCGAACAGTGCACCGGCTGCCACGTCCAG
>RFIO01000464.1 GCA_003695205.1 Deltaproteobacteria bacterium | reverse complement strand
CGGCGCCTACGAGTACCAGGGGCAGAAATGCTCGGCCGCCTCGCGTGCCTATATCCCCGAATCGATCTGGCCGCAGGTGCAGCAGGCGCTGCTCGATGAACTGAAGCAGACCCGCATGGGGGATGTACGCGATTTCCGCAACCTGGTCAACGCCGTCATTGACGCCAAGGCTTTCAAAGACATCACCGCCTACATCGACTACGCCAAGGAGTCGGCTGATGCGGTGATCCTGGCCGGCGGCAACTACGATGACAGCAAGGGCTACTTCATCGAGCCGACGGTGGTTCTGGCACGCAAACCCGATTTCAAAACCATGGTCGAGGAGATCTTCGGACCGGTGCTGACCATCTATGTCTATCCGGACGCCGAGTACGAACAGACCCTGGAGCTGTGCGACCAGACATCTCCCTACGCCCTGACCGGCGCGATTTTCTCCCAGGATCGGCTTACCACAAGCCTGGCGATGAAAAAACTGGAGAACAGTGCCGGCAACTTCTACATCAACGACAAACCGACCGGCGCCGTGGTCGGCCAGCAGCCCTTCGGCGGCGGACGCGCATCGGGTACCAACGACAAGGCCGGCAGCGCCCTCAACCTGATCCGCTGGGTCTCACCGCGTACCGTCAAGGAGAACTTCGTGCCGCCGACCCGGGTGGGCTATCCGTTCATGGACGCGGAATAGAAGGATCCGTCTCTCCAGGTCGTAGTTCCCCCCTCCCCCGGAGGGAGGGGGGCAGGGGGAGGGGGAAGTTGGCAGTGGCATCGCCCAGACTCTCGAACTTCAAACTCGTTTAGCGAGGCAAAACCTCATGTCTCTTTTCAACCAGCTGGTTTCGCGCACCATCATGCATATCCCCGGACCGATGGTGCACTTTTTCGCCAAGGACTACATTGCCGGTGAGCACCTCGAGGACGCGGTGCGGGTGACACGCGAGCTCAACGGCCGTTCCATCATGACCACCATCGACGTGCTTGGCGAATTCATCACCACCCTGGAGCAGGCCGAGGGTTTCAAAAACGAGTGCCTGCGCATCCTCGACACCATCGACAAGGAAAAGCTCGACGCCAACCTGTCGCTCAAGCCGAGTCAGATGGGACTGCTGCTCGACCGAGACCGGGCACTGGAGAATATCCGGGCCATCGTTGCCCGGGCCGCCGAGCTGAACAATTTTGTCCGCATCGACATGGAGGACATCTCCTGTACCGATGCCACCCTCGATTTCTACCGTACCCTGCGCGAGGAATTTCCCGGCCATGTCGGCGTGGTGCTGCAGGCCTACCTGCGCCGTACGCCGAAGGATGTCGCGGCCCTCGCCGATGCGCCGATGAACTTCCGGCTGTGCAAGGGCATCTACAACGAACCGCGTACCGCCGCCTGGAAGAATCCCGAGACCATCAACCGCAGTTTTGTGCATATCCTCGAAAAAATGCTTGCGGCGGGTGCCTATGTCGGTATCGCCACCCACGACGAGAAGCTGGTTTTCGAGGCCATGCGCCTGGTCGACGAGATGGGGCTGACACCGGAACAGTACGAATTCCAGATGCTGCTCGGGGTCGACGAGGAGCTGCGCAACATCATTGCCGATGCCGGTCATCGCATGCGGGTCTACGTCCCTTACGGCGAGCAGTGGATGCCTTATTCGCGCCGTCGCCTCAAGGAAAACCCGAGTATCGCCGAGCACGCCCTGCGGCAGATGCTGGGTATGCGGAAGGTTTGAGAGGAAGAAAAAATCCACCACGAAGGCATGAAGAGTACCAAGGTAACAACTTTTTTTGCCTGATGGATTGAACAAGAAGCAAGGTAGGAGAAGCCTCTTTTGCGTCTTGCACGGGCAAAGCGGCCGGGAGTGCGGAAGAGAGCGGACGAGGAAACTTGGAAATGACGTTGTGAAAATGTATCATCGGCAAACCGTCGTTTGACTGGTTCAAACCGGAACGG
>RFIO01000463.1 GCA_003695205.1 Deltaproteobacteria bacterium | reverse complement strand
GTGCTGCAGCGCGGCGGCACCTTCCTGCAGAGTGCCCGATGCAAAGAGATGCACGACGAGGCCGGCCAGGCCATCGCCGCCGACACCCTGAAGGGACTCGGCGTTGAAGGGCTGGTGGTCATCGGTGGTGGCGGTTCATTAACCGGCGCCCAGGCCCTGGCCGAACGTGGCGCCCGCGTCATCGGCATTCCCGCCTCCATCGACAACGACATCGCCTGCACCGAAATGTCCCTGGGGGTCGACACGGCCCTGAACAATATCATCTACGCCGTCGACTGCCTCAAGGACACAGCCTCGAGCCATGACCGCGCCTTCGTGGTTGAATGCATGGGGCGCGACAGCGGCTACCTGACCCTGGCGGCCACGGTTGCCTCTGGGGCCGAGCACGCCATCATTCCGGAAATGCCCTTCGACCTTGAAGCGATCTGTACAAACCTGCGCCGACGTTACCAGGAGGGGCGCTTCAACTCGATTATCATGGTAGCCGAGGGGGCCGGCAGCGCCCAGCAGATTGCTGACTCGATCAAGGACCGCATCGGTTTCGAGACCCGGGTCATGGTGCTCGGCCACTATCAGCGCGGCGGTTCGCCCTCCGCCTTCGACCGGCTGCTGGCGGCCCGGTTCGGCACTTCCGCTGTTGAGGCACTGCTGACCGGGGAATGCGCCAAAATGGTCGGTCTCAAATCCGGCTCGATCATCCTGACCGGGCTGGACGAGGTCCTGTCCAGCGGCATCCGGCCCATCGACCAGATGATGATGCAACTGGCCGGCAAGCTCACCTGAATCGACAATAGGACTAAGCCTGCAAGAGGAGGTCGCCGATAAGAAGAGCAACCAACCCGTTTTTCAACCGAGGTGCATGGTGTCTTCCTGGCTCGACAGTCTGATTTCAGCCCTGGTCTTTGCCGTTTTCCTGCTGGTACTGCGGCCGATCCTCGCCTGCTCGTTCGAATCGCCAGCGTTCGGGCCGGCCGACGGGGAGAGCACGACGCACCGAAGCCCGGAGAACTCATGAAATCACCGTCCGGACTTCTGGCCGACCTCTTCTACGGTCTGGCCGAGGCAGATCTGCCCCGCCTTGTGGAGTGCTTCGAATTTCGCCACCTGCCTGCGGGCCAGACCCTCTGGTCCGAGGGCGAGAACTGTCCCGGTATCGTCTTTGTCGTGACCGGCGAACTCGAAGCGCGCAAGAAAACCGAGTTCGGGTCCCGCCAGGTGGTCATCGGCCTGATCGGGGCCGGTTCCCTTGCCGGCGAAAACGCCCTGTTCGGAGATCCGGAAGCGGACAGTTCCATCGCCGCGCGGCAGGACACCTCCCTGCTGCTCCTGCCCAGGGACCGGTTTGAAACGCTGGCCGACGAGCATCCGGAAACCGCCGTCCGGCTGATGCGCAGCATGATGGCCATGCTGTCACTTCGCATGCGCCACCTGTCCGGCCGGCTGACCAGCCTGTTCTGAAACTCAGTCCGCCAGCACCGCTCCCGCGACATCCTCGGTCCAGCCGACCGCGTCAAGATAGGTCGACAACAGCCGCTCCGGCTCCAGGTTCATGCTGCCGACCTGCGGCCAGTTGCCATCCTCCCAGGCGAGGACGAGTTTGAGAATCCCCCCCTCCTGACCGCTGCGATCGATCAGGGCTTCCTTGAGCCGCTCACTGACCGGAAGCGGCCGCACCGCCTCCTCCAGCGGCTGATCAAGCAGGGCGTCCAGGGTGGAAAACAGTCCGAGCAGAAAACTCCCGGCCGAAGATGCCCCCTCACTCTCAAGCAGGCCCTGGCACATGCGGCCCCGAACCAGGGCGGTCTTCATCAGTTCGACCGGCTTGTGGTCGAGGCGCGCCAGCAGTAGCACGCTGAGCCAGACGCGCAGATGTTCGAGGCCGAGGTAGCTCAGGGCGTGGCCGATCGATTCAATGGGAGATCTCAGGGCGAAATGGACCGAGTTGAGGTAGCGCAGCAGCCGGTAGCTGAGGGAAACATCCCGTTCGACGATGGCCTCGATGTCGGCAAGTTCCAGCTGCGGGTCCTGCAGACGGGCCAGCAACTGCATGACCGACAGGCTGGAGGCAGGCAGCCTGCGGCTTCCGGTCCAGCGGGGGCGACGGAAAAACCCGCCCTGAAAATGCCGGATGCCCTGCTGCCGGCATTCTTCGAACTGTTCGTGGCTGTCGACCCGGCAGGCCACAAGGCGTTCCGGACCGGTTTCAGGTCCGACCAGTTCGGGCAGGGAAACGGATGGTTGTTCAGCTATGTCGACCTTGACGTAGGACGCCCGCGGCACCAGGCGGGACCTCCGGTCGCTCGGCTTGTAGCCGTCAAGGGCGAAGCGCGCTCCCAAAGCTTCGATCTGCGCCAGACGTTGTTCGACGCCGGCATCAGGCTCAAGACCCGGGGGCAACTGAAGCACGGTTCGGTCAAGGGGAAGATCAGCCAGTTTCGGGTTGAACAGCTGACCGCTGTCGACATTGATGAAGGCCGAACGCATGCCGACCAGCCGTTCGAGCAGGCCGGGATCGGGCATGCGACTGTCCTCGTGGTTCGGGTTGGCATCCCGGGCCCCGGCGGGCGCGTGGATCACCTGGTAGCCGATTACCTCGAAACGATCGTTGTGAATCGGCTGGCGGGCCAAATAAAGACTGTTCATGGCAGATCTCCCCGGTTATGGATCTCTGCCTACTTATCGGCCGCCCCGGCCGACGGCTTGACCGCTATTCCGGCGATTCCCTGCGCATTTTCAGCTGTGTCCCGGCAATGACCACCTGCCCCAGGGCGAGGCCGCCGTCATTGGGCGGCACCAGGCTGTGTCGCAGGACCTCCAGTCCGCGTGACTCCAGGCATCCGGACAGGGCCTCTGTCAGGAACCTGTTCTGGAACACGCCGCCAGACAGAACCACTGTTTTCAGTCCGGTCCTGTCCGACAGGCGGATGCAGACATCCGTCACCGCCCGCGCCAGGCTCAGGTGGAACCGGCAGGCGATCTCGCCTGCGGCACAGCAGGCCAGAACATCTTCAACCACACCACGAACCAGGGGCCGGACATCGAGCCGCAGAGGATCGTCACCGCTCAGGGTCCATGGGTAGAGACGTTCGACCCGGTCCCGGTCGATAGCCATTTCCAGCTCCAGTGCCGCCTGACCTTCATAACTCACCCGGTCGCGCAATCCGCACAGGGCGGCCACCGCGTCGAACAGGCGGCCGCAACTCGAGGTCAGCGGGCTGTTCAGGCCCCTGGCCATCATCTGGCGCAGAAGCCTGACTTCGCCTTCGTCCATGGAACGGACGAGTGGAATATCGGGCCAGTCATCTTCGAAAGCTGTCTGCAGCCAGCTGACCGCCATGCGCCAGGGCTCGCGGGTCGCCGCGTCCCCACCGGGCATGGGGACAGGCATCAGGTGGGCCGCCCGCCGGTAACGGCGTGCATCGCCGACAAGAAACTCACCACCCCAGACCGTGCCGTCGTCTCCCAGGCCGATGCCGTCGAAAATCACCCCGATGGCAGGGCCGGTACGACCATGTTCGGCCAGGCAGCTGACAAGATGGGCATGGTGATGCTGAACCGCGATGCGCGGCATGGCATCGAGAGACTCGGCGAAGCGGGTCGACAGGTAGTCAGGGTGCAGATCGTGCGTCACCGCCTCGGGATGGATGTCGAGCACCGATTCGAGGTGGGCGCGCACCTGTTCAAGGGAAGCGAGCGCCTCGGCGTTTTTCAGGTCGCCAAGGTGCTGGCCGAGAAAGGCGCGGTCTCTTCGGGTCAGGCAGAGGGTGTTTTTCAGTTCCGCCCCCACCGCCAGCACCGGCGGCAGCTCTTCAGGGAGAAGCACCGGACGGGGCACGAATCCGCGTGCCCGACGGATCAGCAGGGCCTTTCCCGCCATGACGCGGGCAATCGAATCGTCGGCACGCACATGGATACGGCGGTTGTGAGTCAGAAAGGCATCGGCCACCTCTGCCAGCCGCTCCAGGGCCTCTTCGTCCCGGTAAAGGATCGGTTCGTCGCTGAAGTTGGCGCTGGTCATCACCAGGGCCTCAAAGGATTCCAGCAGCAAATAATGAAGCGGCGTATAGGGGAGCATGACGCCGAGATAGCGGTTGCGCGGGGCCACTAGGGGGGAGATCCGGGCATCCGGCCGCCGCCTGAGCAGAACGATGGGGCGCTCGCACCCGGTCAGCAGCCGTTCCTCCACCGGGTCGGCAAAAGCCAGGGCCCTGACCTGTTCCATATCTCGCACCATCAAGGCGAACGGCTTCTCGTCTCGCGCCTTGCGCCGGCGCAGGATCTCAAGGGCGCGATCACTGCGGGCATCAGCGGCCAGATGGTAGCCGCCCAGCCCCTTGACCGCAACGATTCTTCCCTGTCGAAGCTGTTCCGCAGCCCTTTCGACAGGATCGCCCGAAAGCGGCTGACCGGCACCGTCCAGCAGTTCCAGTCGCGGGCCGCAGACAGGACAGGCATTGGGCTGGGCATGAAATCGGCGCGAAGCCGGATCGTCGTACTCGGCCTGACAATCCGGGCACATGGGGAAATCGGCCATGGTCGTCAGGGGCCGGTCATAGGGAACCCCCTGGATGATGGTATAGCGCGGGCCGCAGTTGGTACAGTTGATAAAGGCGTAGCGGAACCTGCGGTCACCAGAATCGAACAGTTCCTGGAGGCAGTCCTCGCAAACGAAGGTATCCGGTGCGATCTGGGCCTCGACCAGGTCGGCCTGTCGTGAAGGAAGAATCCGGAAACCGGCATCGCCACCCGGTTTCAGGTCCGTCGTCCTAAAATCACTGATGACGGCCAGCGGTGGCGCCTCCTGCCGCAGGCGCCTGGCAAAAAGGTCAATGCGGTCCCGTGGCCCCTCGACCTCGACTTCCACGCCGCGACTGTCGTTCAGCACCCAGCCCGCGAGCTGCAGGCCGGTCGCCAGCTGATAGACAAACGGGCGGAACCCGACTCCCTGGACGATACCTCGAATGAGAAAGTGGCGACGAACGATCATGCTGCGGCTCCCGAAACGGCAATGCCTATGCTTCTAACATGCCGGGCCGACAGGCCGCAATCACGGCCGCTTCGAAATGACGTAGACACTACCGAAACAAGGGTACGGGGCAGGACCCGAACCTCCCCGCCCCTTCGCTACCCACTCCGGTCGTTGGCTCGGGCAGGCGAAGTGTTCCGGCATCGGGCTCCTATCTCGGTTTTTGGGTTGAGGATTTTTTCGTCAGATCAAGGCGGATTGCGATGGAACGCGTAAGGCGTAGCCGGAGGCTACGTCGCACAAGTGAAGAGCAATCCAACGCCGAGCTGGCGGAAAAGGACCGCCCGGCAGGAAAGGGAAAAGACCCAAGGCACAAGGGCAAAGGGACGCAGTTGGGAAAAGGGCAACTGCCTTCTCCGGCACCGGCAGGCGAAGCCCTCTGACTTCGCCCCCCTCCCC
>RFIO01000462.1 GCA_003695205.1 Deltaproteobacteria bacterium | reverse complement strand
GCCACGGCGCCCGCGGGGCCCCGCTGGAGGTTGGTCTTGATGAGGTCTCGGCGCTCGCGCGGGCCTCGCTTCGGAAGACGAAGGTTGCGACCGGCCCGCGCTGCCGTCTGGAATCGAGCCATCCCTTGAGCATTTGTCCCTGGCCGACCACGGTCAGAAATCCTGCCACTGGTCTTCGACGGCGGCTGCAGCAGCGCCACCTGCCACGACCGGCACCCCCCTGGTGCTGCTGGAGACGGCGGGGGACCTGTTTTCAGCCGCTCCCGGGCTCTCGGATGCTTCTTGCCCCATCTCCATTTCGGAATCTGCTGCGTTCCCGTGGCCAAAGAGGCGCTCCAACATCGAACTCAATTCGCGGATTTCATCGTTGAGTTCGTGGCACGAATTGGTTGCCGCGTCGATGGCGGCGGCGTTCTTCTGGGTCACCTGGTCAAGATCATTGACCCCGATATTGATCTCCTCAAGGCCCGACGACTGCTCGGCGGTGGAGGACGTGATGTCAGAGACCAGCCCCGCAATGCTTTGGGCCCGATTCACGATATTGTCCAGCGCCTCACCCGTCTTGCGGACCAGCACGCCGCCCTCGGTCACCAGATCGACACTGCGGGAGATTAGCTCGCGGATTTCCTGTGCCGAGGCCGACGCCCGTTGGGCAAGCAGACGCACTTCGGAAGCCACCACGGAGAAACCGCGTCCAGCCTCACCCGCCCGCGCTGCTTCGACACCGGCATTCAGGGCCAAGAGGTTCGTCTGGAAGGCAATGTCGTCGATCGTGCTGACAATCTGCTCGACCTGGCCCGATGCCTCGTCGATCGCCTCCATCGAGCTGACCGCCTGCTTGACGATCGCGCCACCTTCCGTCGCCGCCCTTTCGTTTTCACTCACGATGCGCTCGATCTCTGTTGACCTCTCCGCAGCCATTTTCACGCTGGACGTCAGCTCATCCAGGGCAGCGGCCGATTCTTCAAGCGTCGCAGCCTGGCTTTCCGAACGTTTGGACAGGTCGCTCATGTTTTCCAGAAGCGTGTCACTCCTGAAGTGGGCCTTTTCGAGCATGCTCCGAACCGACCGGATCAGGTCGCTTTGCGCTTCAGCCAAGCGGTTGAAATCTTGGCAGAGTTCCACGTACATGCTGCCCAGACCGTGCGCCGCCTCTGGATCGATCCTGCGGGAGAGATCGCCTCGAGCCAAAGCGCCGATCTGTTCACCGATCAGATTGAAGAGCTCGGCCCGTCGCGCTTCGATTTCGCGTTCCTCGTTCATCCGCTGTTCAGCCTCTCCCAGCTGAACGCGGAAGTCGTCGATGCTGCGGGCGATTTCTCCAATTTCGTTGGCCGCGTCGGTGCCGGGCATTGCAGTTTCGTAATCCTTGCTCGCGACCCGTTTGATTCCGGCAAGCAGGCGGTCCATCGACTGGCTGAGTTGCCGCCCATAGAAATACGAGGCCACGATCGTTCCCAGAAGCGCAATGGCGGCACCGCTGAAGATGACCAGCAGAATGCTCGCAGACATTCTGTCTCCGTCGGCCTCATGCTGCCGCGCCACGGATGTGACATTTTCGACGGCGCTTTCAATCGTGTCGAACATCTGAGCATAGAGCGGCAAGAGGCGATCATGGAAGATTTCGCTACGCTTCGTGCCGACCGCCGTGCGCAGTTCCTGCGTCAGGGCGAGGTACCGGTCTGCCATGTCGCCGATCTGCTGCACCTTTTGCTGCAGTTCGGGAAATCTCGCATCTTTTTCGGGCGGCATGAATGCGGCGTTTTCCGTCTTTGCCATCTCGGCCAGGGCCTTGATTTTTCCGTCGATCAGCTCGGGATTCACGGTCATGCCGCCATAGGACCGCGAAATCGCCTCCTGCCCCTCGAGAAGGGCGCTTTCCATCTCGTTGAGGACCTGGGTCTGCTCCAGGTGGGCATGCATTGTGTGCAGATTTTCACTCAGCTTCACGATCTTCCAAAGCGAAATGCTCGTGGCGGCCCCGGTGATCAACAGGATGATACCGAGCACTCCGAAAATCTGGGTTCTGAGGCTGAACCTGTTCATGGGCGTCGTCTCCGTATTTTGGCACCGGTCGAGCCGGCGCCGGTTCTCGATATGAAGAGGCAGCGATTCGGCGTAGCGGTGCGGCGGCCCCGATCATGGAACAATCGCCGGCACCGGTGAAAAAGACGTGAAGGAAATCTGGAAAATGCGCGCGGCGGTCAAAAAAGCTCGACTTCTCCGCTCATCGGACGATTTGGATCACCTTCTTCGTCCGAGCCCATGAGGCGGCCGGCCAGATCGGCCTGTTGCAGGTCGACCTCGCCGTTGCCCAGTTCGAACACGACCCCTTCGGGCACCCGCGCCGCAAGGACTGCGGCGAACGCGGCCAAGTCCGATGCGGTCTGCCTCAAGCGATCGACGTCCTGCATCGACTGCCGGTGCAGGCGCAGCGAAGCAGTTCCTTCGCCCTGGCTTGCAAGCATCGAGTCGACATCGCTGGCCAGTCGCGCCAGATCCTCCAACTCCCTTTGAAGACGCTGGCTCAGCGTTCGAAGGTCATGTCGTGCAGGATTCATTGCCTGTGCCTCGGCTTGTTTGGGGTAACGCCTTGTCACTGCATCTTCTGATTTCAAAACCGTCGTGACCCGGGGGCTACATCAGACCTGTCGGCCTCTCGCAAAAAGATCTGCATCCGAGGTTATGGTTCGGCTGGCCTTGGCCATTGCGCTCAGGCGTTGAGCGATCCGCCCCTGGACCTTTTCCAGGTTGTCGAGGATCTGGCCGAGACCGCCGGTCGGATCCGGGTTTCGGGCGTTTTCGATCTTGCACATGATTCGCGTCACATCCAGCGCGGACGCCTTGCGCTTCATGTCGGCCGTAGCATTGGCGAAACGCCGCGATTGGCGAGCCATGCGGAACAGGTGATCTCGCGCCTGACGCGACGCGACCTCGGCCGCCCCGGCAAGAATGTTTGCTTCCGAGGCGAAATCGAGGCCCGGTGCACACTCTGTCTCGGTTTCGAATTTCTCCACCATTTCCGTCAGGATCCGCGCAAGGCAGACGTTGAACACGGCGTTGTTGACGGCATCGAAGATTGCCTCGGTTTCCCGCCGGAAATCGGCGAGGCTTGCCACGACCTCCTGGCTGAGGGTTGTGTGGTTGTTGGAAATGATGCCGATCGGACCGCTGTTCTGTTCCAGCTGCGCGGCGAGGATCCTGATATTGGTCGGCGCGTCATGAATGGAGGTGAAAAGCCTTTCCAGTTCATCGATCCCTTGGCGAAAGGGGCGCAAGACGGTTGCGAAATTCGCCGCCTCGCGGATTTCGTATGGCAGCGTGCGCCCCAACGCTCGGATTCGGCCAGTGGTTTCCCGAACGGCCGAGCATGCCATGAAATCCTCGTAATTCGCGAAACCGGCCTGGGCCAGAGTTTCCAGAAGCGCGTCGCGCGACGCTTCTGGCGTCAGGTTCTCTTCGCGTTCGCGTCGGCGCAATCCGGCATAGATTTCGCGGACCTTCTCGAAGAGGTCGCTGGAAGGGCGCTGGCGCGTGGAAACATACCCGTCCGCGATTGGAGTGACGTAGGCGTAGACCCAGTAAGAGCGATTGTCCTTGGTCTTGTTCTTCACGTAGCAGCCAACGCCTTTGCCGGCTTTCAACCGGTCCCAGAACAGCTGGAACACGCCGCACGGCATGTCATCGTGCCGGATCAGCCTGTGTGGCGCACCCACGAGTTCGGACCAGTCGAAACCGGACACCCGTCGGAACACCTCGTTGCCCGAGATGATGACACCGCGTTTGTCGGTATGCGATATGAACAGGTCATGAAATGGAAAATCGATTTCCTCGGACCTTGCTGCAATGTCGGGTTCGGTCTGCGTTTCGCGCACTGCGGCCTCCTCAGCGGGGATTCGGCAGGCAATCTGACAGGAAAACATGAAGACTTGCTGAATGAACTTTCACGCGATGCCGGCAAATGGCGCGACTTGCCCTGATCAAACGCGGCGATGGGCGCCACCGCTCGGTTGCCGCGGGTGTCAATAGGCGCAAGTTCTTGGGCGTGTCAGCGGGTCAAAGGCGCAAAAGCCGGATGCACCGGGCTCCGCCGTTCAGGGAGAAGCGGCCGGATCAGAAGAATTCCACTTCGGGGAAAGGCCGGGCGGTGGTTTGCCGTGTGCGCAACAGTGCGGCTTCGGTCGAGACGAAATCTTCAAGAAACTTGCGTTGTGCCTTACCGGTACCGGGCCAGAACCTGATCTTGCGGCCCAACGTCCCTCCGACATCGACTCCGGCGCAGCGAATGCCCTCATTCTTGATGAACTGCAATGCAAAGCGGCTGTTCATCGCGCCGATATCGGTGCCCCCGTCTATCATCCTTGAGCCGCCGAATATCTTGGCGCACAGGTGCTCGCGCCGGGCACCCGCTTTCATGATCGCGTTGATGAGGAGCTCCATCGCGTGCACGCCGGAGCGGCTCTCCCGCAGTGATCCGCTGCGCGATTCCGGAACCAGGAAATGGTTCATTCCTCCGACTTTCCGCTCCGGGTCAAACAGGCAAACGGAAACACAGGATCCCAAGACGGTTGTCAGGACCAGATCCTCGCCTTCGCCGGTCATGAATTCGCCTTGCCCGACATGAACAACAGATATTTTTTTCATTTCGCTCATGGCGTTGCCGCCTTCGCTTCGATTATTCTCGCCAAGGCGACAATTTTCGGGCCGATCTCGTCTGCCGGCAAAACGAATTCGGCAGCACCTCGCTCGATTGCCCGACGCGGCATCCCGAATACCTTGCTGCTTGCCGCGTCCTGGGCAATCGTGCGCCCCGCGCAGGAACGGATGCGCAGCATTCCCTCGACGCCGTCGCTTCCCATGCCGGTGAGCAGAGCGGCGATGATTGGCAGGCCCGTGGAAGCTGCGGATGTGAACAACACGTCGATCGACGGGCGGTGCCCCATGACTGGCGGTTCTTCCTCGAGACTGCAAAAAACCCCGCGGCGGCGTTTCAGTCGCAGGTGTGTCTTGTTGCCGGCAGCGAGGACAACCTGCCCATTTCGGATCTTCATTCCATCCTGGCCGGCGGCAACCTGTCCGGCGCAAACCGCGCCGAGGCGCCGGGCAAGACCCGGGGCAAATTCGGCGCTGATATGCTGGACGATGACAACCGGCGGAAAATCTGCAGGGAATTCAGGGAGAATGCGTTCCAGAACTTCAATGCCGCCGGTTGAAGATCCGATACATATCAGGAGAGAAGGGGCGCGCGCGCGCCCATTTTCCTTCGGCTTTCCCAGCGGGTTTGTGATACCGGCGGCAAAGTTGGGCGAGCCATGGGGGCTCCGAGGATATCCTTTCGCGATCCTGCCTGC